>JAVJPD010000106.1:0-8410 GCA_040216475.1 Rhodospirillales bacterium | reverse complement strand
CTCAGCAACTGTGTTCATGGTTGGTTATGGGCATAGGGTTTTCGCTCTCGGATCATGGCGTTGAGCTGGACGATCATCTTTCTAAGGACGGCGGTTGTGGCGGTTTTGTGGGCTTTACCGTTTTCGCGCAATCGGCGGTAGACGTCGGCCAGAGGGTTGTCCCTTCGGATCGCGGCGACGACGCCCATGTGCAGGGTGTTGCGCAACTCAGCGCGGCCGCCCCAGATGGTCCGGCGTCCCCTGAAGGCTCCGCTGTCGCGGGCGTGGGGAGCGAGACCGACGAGGGCGGCGATCTTGCGGCGGGTGATCCGGCCGAGCTCGGGCAGTTCGGCGAGCAGGGACGCGGCGGCGACGGGGCCGATGCCGGGCATGGAGCGCATCAGGGTTTCGGCGGCGGCGAGGTCCGGGTCGGCTTCGATGAGAGCGGCGATGCGTTTTTCGAGGCTGCGGATTTCGCCGGTGAGGAAGGCGACGGTGCGTTCGATGTCGCGGCGCAGGTCCTCTGTCCAGGCCTGCCGGCGCCGGGTCAACTCGGCCTTGCGCATGTCGACGAGCTGGCGGCGGCGGCGGACCAGGGCGCACAGCCGCTCCCCGGCGGGCGTGCGGCGCGGCCGGGGCTCGGGGGTCATGCGCCTTGCGTATTCGGCGATCAGGCGGGCGTCGAGGCGGTCGGTCTTGGCGAGAACGCCGGCGGCGCGGGCGAAGTGCCGGATGTGGCGGGCGTTGACGATGGCGACGGCGATGCCGGCGTCCTCGAGCGCCGCCGCCACCGGGCGTTCGTAGCCGCCGGTCGGCTCCATCACGGCGAGGCCGACGCCGCGGCCGGCGAGGTAGCGCGCCAGTTCCGTCCTGTCGTCATGGTATTGCGTCGAGGTGCGGCCCCCGGCGATCACGCAGGCATCGACGCCGTGTTTGGAGACGTCGAGACCGGCGACAACGTGTGCTATACTGTTCATCGGACCCTTCCTTGTCATGCGGGCTCGGATGGCAACCCGGCCCAGGCAACTGTACGGGTTCATTAGACGAGGCGGCGGGCGGGGAGCCATGCTGAGCACGGTCTGAAAGGACCCTGGATGAGACGGTCTCCCGCCCGCCGCCATTCTTTATCCCATAACCGCGACAGACAAGGATGAGGCGCGCAAGTCGAAGGATGCGGCCTCCTCAAGATGAGGAGGCGGTGCGTCTTGGAGGATGAAGAGAAATTGTGCGTTTAAAAAAAGGCGGCACCGGCCCCCACGCGGGGGGTTGCGTGGAGACCGATGCCAGGGGGGGGGAGGGAGATTTGATATGCTGTCCTTGCAGTTTTTCTCTTCCTCTGTCTTCGCTTAAGGCTTGCGCAGGCCCCGTTAGGCCTTGCGCAGGCGCAATGCGAAGAAGAGCTCGTTGCCGCGGCGGTTGACCAGGATCAGAACCGCCTTGCGTTTCCGGTCGCGGGCCGCGTCGATGCCGTGTTTTACGTCCGTCGGAGCGCTCACCGTTTCCTTGCCGACCCGGCGGATCACGTCGCCCGGTACCAGGCCGGTCTTGGAAGCAGGGCTGTTCGCCTTGATGTCGACGACCAGCACGCCCTCGATGCCGTCCGGAATGCGATAACGCTTACGTAGATCCGGGGTCAGGGAAGCGAGCGCCATGCCGAAGGCGCTTTTCTGCTGCGGCTCCTTCGGCGCGTCGCCTTTGGCCGCGACCTTGGTTTCGCTCGGCATGGCCCCGATCACGACGTCGATGGTTTTCGCGTCGCCGTTGCGCCAGACTCCGAGGGCGGTTTTCTGGCCGGCTTTCTTGTCGGCGACGATCCTGGGCAGTTCGCGCATCTTGCCGACGGATTCGCCCTCGACGGAGACGATCACGTCGCCCTGTTTCAGACCGGCCTTGGCGGCGGGGCTGTTCGGTTCGACCTTGCTGATCAGCGCGCCGCGCTGCTTCTCGAGGCCGAGAGATTCGGCGATTTCCGGCGTCATGCGTTGGATCTGCACGCCGAGCCAGCCGCGTTCGACGGAGCCTTTCTCCTTCAACTGCGCGATGATCGGTTTGGCGAGCGAGGACGGCACGGCGAAACCGATGCCGACGCTGCCGCCGTTCGGCGAATAGATCGCGGTGTTGATGCCGACCACCTCGCCTTGCAGGTTGAAGGTCGGCCCGCCCGAATTGCCGCGGTTGATCGGCGCGTCGATCTGCAGGAAGTCGTCGAACGGCCCGGCATTGATGTCGCGGCCGCGCGCCGACACGATACCGGCGGTGACGCTGCCGCCGAGGCCGAACGGATTGCCGACCGCGACGACCCAGTCGCCGACCTTGGCTTTCTTCGAATCACCCCAGGGCACGTACGGCAGGGGACGGTCGGCGTCGATCTTGAGCAGCGCGAGATCGGTTTTCGAATCGCGCCCGATCAGCTTGGCGTCGTACTTGCTGCCGTCGTTCAGGGTAACCGTGATTTTGTCCGCGTTGCCGGCGACGTGATCGTTGGTGACGACATGACCCTCGGGGTCGATAATGAAGCCCGAACCCATCGCCATCATTTTCTGCTGGGCCGAGGGCGTGTCTTGGGGCGCGCCTTGCGGCATGCCTTGCTGCGGCAGTTGCCCCATGGGGCCGTTTTCGCCGAAGAATTTTTCGAAGAAGTCCTGAAACGGGGAGTTTTTGGGAAAGCCCGGGAAGGGGCCTTCCATGCCGGGGGCGTTCTCGCCGCCTTCGCCGGCCATCGCCGATTGCTCCACCTGGATGTTCACGACCGCCGGGGAAACCTTCTCCGCGATCACCGAAAACGTATTCGGCGCCAGGGTCGCGGGCGGCGCCAGGACCGTCGCGGCCTTGACGGCCTGCGTGCCGGCGGCTTCGGCGCGGGCCAGTTCGATGGCGCCGAACGTTGCGCCCCCGGCCAGGGTCGCGGCGATCAGGGAGCCGATGAGAACTTTTTTCGGCATGTCCATGCGGGCCGTTTTGCGGTGATGCCGGTGGCCCCGACCATGCTCCGGACCGGAACTCTCTTGCGGGTTCATGATGAAGACCTCCATTTCGGAAAGAGCGATAAGAGTGATAACCGTTGTTGCCGACGAATATAGGACCGGCCTGTTATCCTCATGCTTGCCGGAAAATGAAATATCAGTAATGTCCGGGAATACTGCGGTTATGATGAATACCGCGGTTATGATGCAGTTATGATAGTGTGCGTAACGTCACTGACTCAGGATTGATTAAGGTTTAGAGCTTAATGATGGCGATACCGCGTTTCATTGAACCGGTATGTTCAATTCACGTCGGACCCCCTCAGGAGGGCCGCCATGGCCGACGACAACGATACGAATAACAACGAGGTTTTCGAGGAACTGCGCCGGCGCATCCGCCGCTCCTATACCGAGCGGCGCTCGGGCGAGGACCGGCGCACGGAGCCGGAACGCCGGGTTCAGGGGCGGCGCAGCGGCGCCGACCGGCGCGCCTACGAGCGGCGCAAGAACACCTGCATCACCTGCGGCGCGACCTTCGAGGCCGAACGGCAAGGCGAAAACGTCTGCCCCAACTGCAAGCGCAAGGCGCTGGCGCCGCCGCCGCCCTCGGGCACGCGCCGGGGATAGCAATCTTTATTGACGCATATCAATGACCGGCCGGGATACTCCGGTAGTGTTTGGCGGTCGATCATGATCCCCGCGAAGGAGTTTGCCATGCCTGTTGCTTTTCCGTTCCTAGCCGGTTTGTTCGTTTTGTCGCTGTTGGCGGGCGTTGCCGCCGCGGACGAGGGAGAAGGAAAGGCGAAGCTGCGTCAAGGCGGCGACCGGGATTACGTGACCGGACGCCCGGCCGCGCCGTCGGAAGCCTGGATACTCTCCTTCGGCGGCCGGCTGTACGACGATTGGATGAAGACGTTGGACAAGAAAGCCCCGGCGGGAACGCACCCGGCGTATCCGAAAAGCGCCAAGCAGACGGGCGCGCTAACGTGGCGGTGCAAGGAATGCCACGGCTGGGATTACAAGGGCGCGGGCGGCCAGTACGCGAGCGGTTCGCACGCGACCGGGATCAAGGGGATCGACGGCGCCGCCGGACGCGATCCGGAGCGGATCGCCGGGATTCTCCGAAGCCGGATTCACGGCTATGGTACGCTTTTGCCCGATCAGGCCATCGAGGCGCTGGCGTTGTTCGTGTCCAAAGGCCAACACGACGCCGATCAAGTGATCGATCCGAAGACCGGCAACGTGAAGGGCGACGCCAAGCGCGGCGCGGCGATATTCCAGACCGTTTGCGCAGCCTGCCATGGGTTCGACGGCAAGACGTTGGATTGGGGCACGGCGCAAAAACCCGCCTATGTCGGCACCGAGGCCAACGCCAATGCGTGGGAGGTGCTGCACAAGCTCGAGAACGCCCATCCGGGCGCTGCCATGGTCAGCCTACGGGCCTTTTCGCTGCAGGACGCGGTCGATGCGTTGGCCTACGCCCGCACCCTGCCGGTGAAATAGGGGATTTGGGCGACTTTCCGGGGCTAGCGGCCCCCAAGGCCTTGACAAAATAGGCCGGATCGTGCGCTTTTCCGCCGTCTTAACGTGTCATCACCATCGGAAAAGCGCCGCATGCATCCTTACCGCACCCATACCTGTAACCAGCTTCGAATCGAGAACGCCGGGGCGTCCGTCCGCCTGTCCGGCTGGGTGCACCGCAAGCGCGATCACGGCAACCTGCTGTTCATCGATTTGCGCGATCATTACGGCCTGACCCAGTGCGTGATCGACGTCTCGAGCGAGCTGTTCAAGATAGCCGAGGAAGCCCGGCCCGAAAGCGTGCTGACGATTACGGGTGCGGTGGTCAAGCGCACCGAGGACACGATCAACGCAAGTCTTCCCACGGGCGAAGTGGAAGTCGTAATCGAGGCGATCCACGTCGAGAGCGCCGCCGAGGTGCTGCCGATGCAGGTCGCGGGCGATCAGGAGTTCGGCGAGGAGACGCGTTTGCGTTACCGCTTCCTCGATCTCCGGCGCGAGCAGGCGCACAAGAACATCATCCTGCGTTCGCAAGTGATTACCTCGATCCGCCGGCGCATGACCGACCGGGGCTTCATCGAAATCCAGACGCCGATCCTGACGGCGAGTTCGCCCGAGGGCGCGCGCGACTACCTCGTGCCCTCGCGCAACCATCCGGGCCGGTTCTATGCGCTGCCGCAGGCGCCGCAGCAATTCAAGCAATTGTTGATGGTTTCGGGGTTCGATAAGTATTTCCAGATAGCGCCGTGCTTCCGCGACGAGGATGCCCGCGCCGATAGGTCTCCAGGAGAGTTCTATCAGCTCGATCTCGAGATGGCGTTCGTCACGCAGGACGACGTGTTCGCCGCGCTCGAGCCGGTCCTTTCGGGCGTGTTCAAGGAATTCCGCGCCGAAGCGGACGTGACCGAACCGCCGTTCCCGCGCATCCCTTATAAAGAAGCGATGCTGAAGTACGGCAGCGACAAGCCGGACCTTCGGAACCCATTAATTATGTCCGACGTGACCGAGCCGTTCCGCGGCTCGAACTTCGGCCTGTTCGCGAAAAACATCGAGAAGGGCTCCGTCGTGCGCGCCATTCCCGCCACCGGGGCGGCCGCCAAACCTAGGAGTTTCTTCGATAAGCTCAACGATTGGGCGCGCGAAGAGGGCGCGGGCGGCTTGGGCTATATCGTGTTCGACAATGGAGAAGCCAAGGGCCCGATCGCACGCAATCTGGAGGCCGAACGCTCGAACGCGATCAAGGAAGCCGCAGGCGTCGCGGACGGCGACGCGGTGTTTTTCGTGTGCGCAGCCGAGGCGGACGCCGCCAAGTTCGCCGGTGTCGCCCGCGAGCGGATTTGCGACGAGTTGGAGTTGCGCGCGCAAAACCAATTCCGCTTCTGCTGGGTCGTCGATTTCCCGATGTACGAACGCGACGAGGAAACGGGCCGGATCGAATTCAGCCACAACCCGTTTTCGATGCCGCAAGGCGGGCTCGAGGCGCTCGAAACCAAGGACCCGCTCGATATTCTCGCGTTTCAGTATGATATCGTCTGTAACGGCGTCGAGCTTTCTTCCGGCGCGATCCGAAATCATAAGCCGGATATCATGGTCAAGGCGTTCGAGATCGCGGGCTATTCGGCCGCGGACGTCGAGCAGCGCTTCGGCGGCATGTACAGGGCGTTCCAGTTCGGCGCGCCGCCGCACGGCGGCTCGGCGCCGGGCATCGACCGCATGGTGATGCTGATCGCCGACGAGCCGAACATCCGCGAGATCATCGCCTTCCCGATGAACCAGCAGGCGCAGGACCTCTTGATGGGTGCGCCCGACACGGTCGACGCCAAGCGCCTCAAGGAGCTTCACCTCAAGCTCGATCTGCCGAAAGAGATTAAGTAAAGAGGCCAGGGAATAAGAACGCCTGTGTTGTTTCGTCATGCCCCGCCTTTGCGCGGGGCATCCAGCGTAATGTCTGGATCGCCCGGGCTGCCGCCGGGCGATGACGATGGAAAAATTATTTTAGAGGCTTGCCGTTAAAAAGGTAGCCGGGGAATAAACGAAACAAATCTGGCTTTCATATTTCCGGTTACTCACCCCCTCCCTATCCCTCCCCCTTGCGGGGGAGGGGATTCGGCCTGAACCGACTCGAACGATACACCCTCCCCCTTGCGGGGGAGGGATGGGTAGGGGGTAAAATCTTACGCCGCAGTGCGGCTCGTAAAGTCGCGCAAGATCAGCGGCAGGATGCCGTCGTTCAGCACGGTCACGCACTCGTCCTCGGTGTCGAGGCGCAGCAGTACGGGCACGGATTCGCTTGATCCGTCCTTGCGATGCACGGTCAGCGTGATCTTCATGCCTGGCGTCAGGTCGCCTTCGAGCCCGGTGAGGTCGAAGGTTTCGGTTCCGTCGAGCTTCAGGGTCTTGCGGGTCACGCCGTCGATGAACTGCACCGGCAGCACGCCCATGCCGACGAGATTGGAGCGGTGGATGCGCTCGAAGCTTTCGGCAACGATGGCTTTCACGCCGAGCAGCTTCGGCCCCTTGGCCGCCGTGTCGCGCGACGAGCCGCAGCCGTATTCCTTGCCCGCGATAATAACCAGTTTGTCGCCGCGCTTGAGGTACTCGTTGGCGGCATCGAAGATGGCCATCTGTTTACCTTCCGGCATCAGCTTGGTGAAGCTGCCCTCGACCCCGTCCAGCATTTCGTTGCGCAGCCGGATGTTGGCGAAGGTGGCGCGGGTGACCATCTCGAAGTTACCCCGTCTCGTTCCATACGAATTGAAGTCGATTTCCGGCACGCCGTGGCTGGTGAGGTATTTCCCGCCGACGCTTTCCAATTTGATCGCGCCCGAGGGCGTGATGTGGTCGGTCGTGATGGAATCGCCCAACAGCGCCAACGGGTACATGCCCTTGATGTCATGCACGCCCGGCGGGGTCGGCCCGACGCCGTCGAAGAACGGCGGCTTGCGGATATAGGTGCTGTCGGCCTGCCAGCTGTAGGTCATGGCGTCGCCCGGCGACAGGTCGTCCCACTTCTGGCCGCCGGTGAATAGCTCGGCGCGGCGTTTGCGGAACATCTCCGGCGAAATGCTGGCCTCGACCGCCTTTTGCACTTCCTCGGGAGTCGGCCAGATGTCCTTGAGGTACACCGGCTTGCCGTCCTTGTCCTTGCCGAGGGGGTCCTTGGTGATGTCCACCTTGAGCGAACCGGCGAGCGCGTAGGCAACGACCAGCGGCGGCGAGGCGATGAAGTTGGCGCGCGCGAACGGGTGGATGCGGCCCTCGAAGTTGCGGTTGCCGGACAGCACGGCGCAGGCGACCAGGTCGTTATCCTTCAGCGCCTTGGTCATGTTGTCCGATACCGGGCCGGACATGCCGTTGCACGTGGTGCAGCCGTAGCCGATGATGTTGTAGCCGAGTTGATCGAGATATTTCTGCAGATCGGCCTTGATCAGGTAATCGCCGACCACCTGCGATCCGGGCGCGAGCGAAGGTTTCACCCAGGGCTTGCGCGAGAGGCCTTTCTCGACGGCCTTCTTGGCGAGCAGCCCGGCGGCGACCACCAGCGCGGGGTTCGAGGTGTTGGTGCAGCTGGTGATGGCGGCGATGATGACGCTGCCGTCGTCGAGTTCGAAGTCCTCGCTCGGTACCTTGACCTTGCGGTCTTTGGACGTGTCGACCTTGTAATACCCCTTGACCGCGTCGTTGAACAGCGCGGTGGCCTTGTCCAGGTCGACCCGGTCCTCGGGGCGGCGCGGGCCGGCGAGGCACGGCACGACGGTATCGAGGTCGAGATCGATGGTGTCGGTGAAGTTCAGTTTCACGCTATCGTCGCGCCACAGGTCTTGTTCTTTCGAATACGCTTCAGCCAGCGCGATTTCGTCGTCCGTGCGGCCCGTGAGGCGCAGGTAACGCAGGGTTTGATCGTCGACCGGGAAGTAGACGCAGGTCGCGCCGTACTCGGGCGCCAT
>JAVJPD010000105.1:0-6134 GCA_040216475.1 Rhodospirillales bacterium | reverse complement strand
GGAGGCCCTGGCCGAAGCGGTGATCGAACGGGCGCAGCCGTTCTTCGGGATTTGCGTCGGCATGCAATTGCTGGCGAGCCGCGGCCTCGAGCACGGCATACACGACGGCTTGGGGTTGATCCCGGGCGAGGTCGTGCCGATTGCGCCCGACGATAAAACCCTCAAGATTCCGCACATGGGCTGGAACGAATTGATTGTGGAAAATCCGCACCCGGTTCTCGAGGGAATCGATGCCGGCGCGCATGCCTATTTCGTGCACTCTTATCAGTTCAAGTGCGCGAACCCCGCGCACGTCGCGGCGCGGGTCGATTACGGCGGGCCGGTCACGGCGGCGGTCGCGCGCGACAACCTGTTCGGCACCCAGTTCCACCCGGAGAAAAGCCAGGCGGTAGGCCTCAAGGTCATCACGAATTTTTTGCGGTGGCGGCCATGATCTTTTTCCCCGCGATTGATTTAAAAGACGGCCAGTGCGTGCGGCTGCTGCGCGGCGAGATGGACCAGGCGACCGTCTACGGCGACGATCCGGCGGCGCAGGCGAAAAAATTCGCCGCCGCCGGGTGTACCTGGTTGCACGTGGTCGATCTCAACGGCGCCTTCGAGGGCAAGCCGGTCAACGCCGAGGCGGTGCGCGGGATTCTAAAAACCGGCGGCCTCAAGGTCGAACTCGGCGGCGGCATCCGATCGCTCGAGACCGTGACGATGTGGCTCGAAGCGGGCGTCTCGCGGGTCATTCTCGGCACCGCCGCGCTCAAGGACCCGGCGCTGGTCAAGGACGCCTGCCGCGCGCATCCCGGCCAAATCGCCGTCGGCATCGATGCGCGCGGCGGCTTTGTGGCCGTCGAGGGCTGGGCGGAAACATCCGAGATCGTGCCGCTCGATCTGGCGCGGCGCTTCGAGGACGCGGGCGTCGCCGCGCTCATTTACACCGACATCTCCCGCGACGGCGCGCTTGCCGGCCCGAACGTCGAGGCGACGGTCGAGCTTGCAAAGGCGGTCTCGATTCCGGTCATCGCCTCGGGCGGCGTGTCCTCGATGGCGGACTTACAAAATCTTAAAACCGCCGGCGAGGGCATCCTCGAAGGCGTGATCGCGGGCCGCGCGGTCTACGACGGCCGGGTCGATCCGCGCGCGGCGGTCGCCCTGCTGCAGGGCACGTGAGGAAGGCGGCGTAAATTAATGTTAAAGGTGCGCATCATTCCCTGCCTCGACGTCAACTGCGGCCGCGTGGTCAAGGGCGTCAATTTCGTCGATCTGATCGACGCCGGCGATCCGGTCGAGCAGGCGCGGGTCTACGACACCGCCGGCGCCGACGAATTGACGTTTCTGGACATCACGGCCTCGCACGAAAACCGCGATACGATCTACGACGTGGTGGCGCGCACGGCGGAGCAGTGCTTCATGCCGCTGACCGTGGGCGGCGGCGTGCGCACCACGGACGATATCCGGCAACTCCTGCTCGCCGGCGCCGATAAGGTCTCGATCAACACAGCCGCCGTGCACAACCCGGAATTCGTGCGCGAGGCGGCCGAGAAGTTCGGCAACCAGTGCATCGTCGTCGCCATCGATGCGAAATCCAACGGCCAGGGCGGCTTCGAGGTGTTCACCCACGGCGGGCGCAACGCCACCGGGATCGACGCGGTTGGATGGGCCCGGCGCATGGCCGATTTTGGGGCCGGAGAAATCCTGCTCACCTCGATGGACCGGGACGGCACCAAGATCGGTTTCGATATTCCGTTGACGCGCGCCATATCGGACGCGGTGCCGGTGCCGGTGATCGCCTCGGGCGGCGTCGGCACGCTCGATCATCTGGTCGAGGGGGTGCGCGAAGGGCACGCTTCCGCCGTTCTCGCGGCCTCGATTTTTCATTTCGGCACCTATACCATTGCACAAGCCAAGGCTCACATGCATAAAGCGGGTATCCCCGTGCGCCTGGACTGACTTCAGCCGGGCCAACGCGCGCCAAAAAAACCGAAGAGAGGCTTCAACCCATGCCCGAAAAGAACGACAACAGCATTGAAATCCTCAATCACCTTTATCGGGTGATCGCCTCGCGCCGCGGGGTCGACCCGAAGGAATCCTACACCGCGAAGCTCTACGACCGGGGCCCGGGCCAGATTGCCAAGAAGGTCGGCGAGGAGGCCGTCGAGGTGGCGATGGCGCTGTTGGCGCAAACGCCCAAGGAGGTCGTCGAGGAAAGCGCCGATCTGATCTATCACCTGTTCGTCCTGTGGGCCCAAGCCGGGGTCAAGCCCGAGGACGTGTGGGCCGAGCTCAAGCGCCGCGACGGCGCCGCCGGTCTCGCGGACCGGAAGTAGCCGCCGATACAGGAGAAGGGAGCCCGTCATGGCGCCGCCGCTGCCGAAAACCTACGACGATAACAATATCTTCGCGAAGATCCTGCGCGGCGAGATTCCCTGCGATAAGGTTTACGAGAACGAACACGCGCTGGCGTTCCGCGACATCAACCCGCAAGCGCCGTCGCATATTCTCGTCATCCCCAAGGGCAAGTACATCTCTTTCGAGGATTTTTCCCGGAACGCGAGCGCCGCCGAGATCGAGGGTTTCGTGCGCGCCGCCGGCGAGGTCGCGCGCGGCATCGAGGGCGCCGCCGAAAAAGGGTTTCGCCTGCTGGCCAATCACGGCCGGGACGCGCACCAGGAAGTGCACCATTTTCATCTGCACATTTTCGCCGGGCGCGACATGGGCCCGATGATCTCCAGGGGTTAACGCTTTTGAAGCGAAGAACCGCGCCCCCGGACTCCGTATCGTCGGGCGGGCGGCCATGAGCAAAACCGTCGCCAAAACTTTGGCCGGATTCGCCCGCACGGCGACGGCATGGATGCGTCCCTACCGGCGCGCGATCACCTTGAGCTTGGTCTCGGAAGGTTTGACGCAAGCCAGCCGCGTCGAAACGCCGCACGGACCGCTGGTTTTTTCGGCCCCGAGCGCGCGCGCCCTGCACGATCCGGAAGCGTTCGGCCGAGACGAGCCCGAGACGGTCCGCTGGATCGAGGGCATGAGCGCGCGCGAGGTGTTATGGGACATCGGTGCGAACATCGGCCTTTATGCGTTGTATGCGGCGAAAAGGCACACCATGAAAGTATTGGCGTTCGAACCGGGCGCCGCGAGCTACGCGGCGTTGGTGCGCAATGTCGAGCTGAACAAACTTGACTCTTGCGTCGAGTCCTATTGCATCGCGTTCGACGAGAAGACGCACCTGGAACATCTGAATATGATGAACACCGGCGCCGGGCACTCCATGCACGCCTTCGGGCAAACGGAAACGGTGCGGGGCGACATCGATCCGGTATTCCGCCAATCGGTGCCGGGGTTTTCCGTCGACGATTTTTGCCGGATTTTTTCGCCGCCGCCGCCCGATCACATCAAGCTCGACGTCGACAGCATCGAGGAAAAGATTTTGCACGGCGCGCGCGTCACGCTGCGCGGTTCCGTGAAGAGCGTTCTGGTGGAAATCGACGGCGAGACGAAAGAGGCCGGCGGCGGTGCCATACGCTCGATTCTGGCCGAGGCGGGTTTTATCGAGGACGCGGACTTCGCCGCGCCGGCGCGGCGGAACGCCTTGTTTATCCGCCGTTGAGGGCGGGTTTTCACCCCCTGTGATCCCCGTCACGGCGGCGCTTGCCGTGCCGCCCTAGCATCACGACATAATTAAGCACACAAACAAATACGTGGCGGAGACCACGAGACATACATAACGTGGCGGAGGCCACTTAGCATATAAACATATAAATACGTGGCGGAGGCCACGGGACATAATTACGTGGCGGAGGCCACGATGACCAAAACGGGGTTATGGGCCATTGGTTTGACGGTGCTGTCGTGCGCGGTGTCGGTGTATGCGGCCGATCCGGCGCGCGCGAAGCCCGGCGAGAAGGCCGTGTACATGGTGCTGATGCCGAACACCGGTACGGCGCACGTGAGCGAGATGCCGTCGATGGCGGCGTGCCGTGAGGCGATCGAGTTCGTCGAGCATGCCGAGTGTCTCGAAGCGGTGAAGCCGCTGTCGGGAGAGCTGCCGGCGGCCATCCGCAGCCTCATCCCGCCGCCGGGCCCCGCTCAAGATTTGCGCTGATACCCGTCCGCCATGGGGGGCATACGGGGTAAACACGGAGGAAACGATGTACACCAATCCGTCCCTCACCACCCGGATCGCCATCGGCAAGGGCGTCGGCTTCCTGGTCGGCCTGATCGGCTTCATCGCGCTGCCGTTCCTCGCGCCCGAGGTCGGCTGGCTCGTCCGCTGGGGTATCCTGCTGTGGTACACGACGCTCGGCGCGATCATCGGCGTGTTCGGCGTGTTCACATGGCACCCGATCCTGCGCCTGCCGATGCCGTGGTGGTTCCGTGCGCCGTTTCTCGGCGCCTGGATGAATTTCGTGCTGACCTTTTTCGCCTACGACACGATAGCGCGGGTCATGACGGCCGTGTTCGGCGCGGGCGGCTATCTGCAGTCGCCGTTCTGGTTCGTGATCGAAGGCGCACTCGTAGGCCTGTTGATCGGCTACTTCGCGACCCGCTTCGGCGGCGAGGGCAGGGCGACCGTCGAGGGCCAAGCCCGCCCGTGATCCCGCCCGTAATCCCGCTCAGCTTTTCGGCGCGATCAGGTCGTTGCCGGAAAGATGCTCGACCGTTTGTCCGGTTTCCGAAAACGTGCGGGTCACGATGTCGGTGGTATAGATCCACAGGATCTTGAGCGCCTTGTCGTCGGGCGCGAGGAAGCGGTGCGACTTGCCTTTCGGGATATAGGTCGTGTCGTATTTCTTCACCAGAACCGGCGCGTCGCCCTCGACCTCGCATACGCCCTCGCCCTCGAGGATCGTGACCTGTTCGTCGCAGTTGTGCGAATGGAACGGCACCTTGTTGCCCGGCGGAAACGTGGTGATCCCGGTCGTGATCAGGGTGTCGGGATACACGCCCTTGGTGATCAGCGGCGTCGATTCGACGCCGTTGCCCCGCGAGACGGTGGGAATCTCGTCGATCTTGACGATGGTGGCGTTGTTCATGAAATCCTCCGCTGCGAAAAGGTTCTTTGCGCGCAATCTATCCGATCCCGTTTCGGCGTCATAGCCCCCGATCGTCATAACCCGAGTAATTTCGCCGCATTGCCGCCGAGGATGGCGTTCTTGTCGGCCTCGGACAGGCCTTCGTGTTCGTTGACGAAGCGCACGGGCTGCTCGTAGGACATGTCGTAGCAGAAGTCGCTGCCCAACACGACCCGGTCGGCGCCGACCAGACCGATCAGATAATCGAGCGCCGGATGCGCGTGCGTGATGGTGTCGTAGTAGAACCGGCGCAGATATTCGAGCGGCGACTTCTTCAAATGTCGGCATTCGGGCCGCACCCCCCAGCCGTGCGCGATGCGCCCGGCGAGATAGGGAAACGTGCCGCCGGCGTGGGGCAGGCACACGGTCAGGCTCGGGAACCGGTCGAACACCTCGCCGAAGATGAGGTGCGAAGCGGCGATGGCCGATTCGGTCGGGTTGCCGATGAAGTTGGTGAGATAGAATTTCTTGAGCCGCGCCGGCTCGACCACCTTCACCGGATGCAGGAAAATCGTCCACCCCAACGCTTCGATGGCGTCGTAAACCGGGAAGAAGGAGTCGTCCGACAGCTCCCTACCCTCGACCTGGGTCGCCATGTAGACGCCGCGCATGCCTTCGATCGCCGCGACCCGTTCGAGCTCCTTGAGCGCCAAATCCGGCGCCTGCATCGGCAGCATGGCGAGGCCGACGAAACGATCCGGGTGATCGGCGTGGGCCTGCGCGCAGCCGTCGTTGAACGCGGCCGCCAGGCGCAGGCCTAAATCCGGCTTCGCCCAATAGACCATCGGCGAGGTAAGCGAGAGCGCGTGCACGTCGACGTTTTGTTCGTCCATGGAGGCGAGGCGCGCGTCGATGTCGATGAAGCGTTTCTCCAAACTGCCGCCGCCCTTGGCCCGGGTGATCATGGTGGCGTACCCCTCGGGTGCGAGCGTGCAGGAAAAGCCGTAGGGCCCGCCCTCGGCCTCGATCAGATCGAGGAACCCCTTGGGAAAGAAATGGGCGTGGATGTCGACGGTGGGTGCGCCCATGAAGTCTCCTGTCGTAGTGGTATTAAGCGATGATTTTTGTGTC
>JAVJPD010000104.1:0-4536 GCA_040216475.1 Rhodospirillales bacterium | reverse complement strand
GGCGTGCTGATGGTCGAATCGGAAGCCGAGGAGCTTTCCGAGGATATCATGCTCGGCGCCGTGACCTTCGGCCACGAGGCGTTCCAGCCGGTCATCGACGGCATCATCGAATTGGCCGAGGCTTGCGCCAAGGAACCGATGGACCTGCCCGAGGAACCGGCAGGCTACGCGGAACTCAAGGCCCAGGTGACGGAACTCGCCGAAGCCGATCTGCGCGCCGCCTACGCCATCACCGAAAAGCTCGAACGCCAGGGCAAGGTGTCCGAAACCAAGGAGCGCGTGAGCGCGGCCGTGACCGAAAGCGGCAAATACGAAGAAGGGTTTCTCACGGAAAATCTGCCGACGGTGTTCAAGTCGCTCGAGAAGGACATTGTCCGGCACGATATCCTGAAGACCGGCCGGCGGATCGACGGGCGCGATACCCGCACCATCCGTCCGATCGTGTGCGAGGTCGGGGTTTTACCCCGGGCGCATGGTAGCGCCCTGTTTACGCGCGGCGAGACCCAGGCGCTGGTGGTCACCACGCTCGGCACCGGCCAGGACGAAGCCCGCATCGACGCGCTCGCGGGCGAGTACCGCGAGCATTTCATGCTGCACTATAACTTCCCGCCGTACTCGGTCGGCGAAACCGGCCGCATCGGCGCCACCGGGCGTCGCGAAGTCGGACACGGCAAGCTCGCCTGGCGCGCCGTACATCCGTTGCTGCCGAACAAGGAAGCGTTCCCCTACACCATCCGCGTCGTCTCCGAGATCACCGAGTCGAACGGCTCGTCCTCGATGGCGTCGGTCTGCGGCGCCTCGCTGTCGATGATGGACGCGGGCGTGCCGTTGGGCCGTCCGATCGCGGGCATCGCGATGGGGCTGATCAAGGAGGACGGCGGCGTTGCCGTGTTGTCCGACATCATCGGCGATGAGGATCACTTGGGCGACATGGATTTCAAGGTCGCCGGCACCGATCAGGGCATCACGTCCCTGCAGATGGACATCAAGATCACCTCGATCACCAAGGACATCATGAAGGACGCCCTGGCCCAGGCCCAGGAAGGCCGCATGCACATCCTCGGCGAAATGGCCAAGGCGATCGATTCCTCGCGCGATGCGGTCAATCAGCACGCGCCGCGGATCACGTCGTTCAAGATCAACCCGGACAAGATTCGCGAGGTCATCGGCCCAGGCGGCAAGATGATTCGCGAGATCACCGAGGAGACCGGCGCCAAGATCGACATCGATGACGACGGTACGGTCAAGGTGTCCGCCGTCGATGAATCCGCCGCCGCCGCCGCAATCGAGTGGATCAAGGGCATCACCGCCGAACCCGAGGTCGGCGCGATCTACACGGGCAAGGTGGTCAAGACCGTCGATTTCGGCGCCTTCGTCAATTTCATGGGCGCGCGCGACGGTTTGGTTCACATCAGCGAACTGGCCGATCACCATGTGAAGAGCACCACCGACGTCGTCAAGGTCGGCGACATGGTGAAGGTCAAGCTCATCGGCATCGACGACCGGGGCAAGATCAAGCTCTCGATGAAGGTCGTCGATCAGGAAACCGGCAAGGAAATCGAGGCCGCCTGAACTTCGCCCTCCGGTATTTTCTGCCCCCATCGCCCACCCCCCGCAATCCCCCGGATTTGCGGGGGATCGGCGCCGCCGGGGGCGGTCATGTCCCGTGAATGCGTTGAAATACCTGGATATGCCGGGGCGGGACGATATCGCCGCCGCCTTGAGACTGGTATCGACTTTTGAGGTATTCCGTATATATTTTGGGCTTGTTTTGGATCGAGGCCGCGTTCCGGAGGGAACGGGGCCGTTCGGGGGCGGGCACGTAAGAGCATGGATGCAAACATCTTGAGCACGAAAAGCAGCTATACGTTCGAGGATCTGTTGGCCTGCGCGCAAGGCAAACTTTTCGGGGACGGAAACGCCCGCCTGCCGATGCCGCCGATGCTGATGTTCGACCGGATCGTGAAGATCACGGAGGGCGGCGGCCAATACGGTCACGGCGAGATCGTCGCCGAGATGGATATCAAGCCCGACCTCTGGTTCTTCAAATGTCATTTCGAGAACGATCCGGTGATGCCGGGTTGTTTGGGCCTGGATGCCTTGTGGCAGCTGGTCGGTTTTTTCCTCGGCTGGGTCAAGGAACAGGGCAAGGGCCGCGCGCTCGGCGTCGGCGCCGTCAAGTTCTTCGGCCAGGTCTTGCCGACGGCCAAGAAGCTGACCTATCACATCGATATCAAGCGGGTCATCCGGCGTAAGTTCTCCCTCGCCATCGCCGACGGTCTGATGAAGGTCGACGGCAAGCCCGTGTACGAGGCCAAGGACATGCGCGTCGGCGTATTCACGTCCACGGACGACTTTTGATTTTTAATTCCGGCGATTTGATTTTAGCGGTCATTTAGGAACTCTTCATGCGGCGTGTCGCTATCACCGGCATCGGAATTGTCTCAAGCATCGGTAACGACAAGGATCAGGTCGTTTCGTCGTTGCGCGCGGGCAAATCCGGCATCGTGTTCTGCGAGGAATACAAGGATCTCGGTTTCCGCAGCCACATTCACGGCTCGCTCAAATTGAATTTGGACGATCACGTGGACCGCAAGGTGCGCCGCTTCATGGGCGACGGCGCGGCCTACAATTACATCGCCATGGAGCAGGCGGTCGCGGATTCGGGCCTCGGCGAAGCCGATGTCTCCAATGAGCGCACCGGCATCATCATGGGCTCGGGCGGGCCCTCGACCAAGGATCAGGTCGAGGCCGCCGACATCGCGCGTTCGCAAGGGCCGAAAAAAATCGGCCCGTTTCGGGTGCCGCGCACCATGTCGAGCACCAATTCGGCGACCTTGGCAACGCCGTTCAAGATCAGGGGCGTGAACTATTCCATCAGTTCGGCCTGCGCCACCAGCGCCCATTGTATCGGTAACGCGGCCCAGCTCATTCAATGGGACAAGCAGGATATCGTGTTCGCCGGCGGCGGCGAGGAGTTGCATTGGACGCTCAGCGTTCTGTTCGACGCCATGGGCGCGCTGTCGACCCGCTACAACGAGACCCCCGACAGAGCGAGCCGGGCGTTCGATAAGGACCGTGACGGCTTCGTGATCTCCGGCGGCGGCGGCGTTGTCGTGCTCGAGGAGATGGAGCACGCCAAGGCCCGGGGCGCCAAGATTTATGCCGAGCTGGCGGGATACGGCGCGACCTCGGATGGCTTCGACATGGTGCAGCCCTCGGGCGAGGGCGCGGTCCGCTGCATGCGCATGGCGATGGAAGGGCTCGACGTGCCGGTCGATTACATCAACGCGCACGGCACCAGCACGCCGGTCGGCGATAGCCGCGAACTCGAAGCCGTGCGCGAGACCTTCGCGGACCGCAACCGCATGCCGCATATCAGCTCGACCAAGTCCCTCGCCGGCCATTCCCAGGGCGCCACCGGCGTACACGAGGCGATCTATTCGCTCCTGATGATGGAAAACAATTTCATTTGCGCGTCCGCGAACATCGAAAATCTCGACACCGCCGCGGAGGATATCCCCGTCGTGCGCGAGCGCATCGACGACATTCAGCTTAACTGCGTTCTGTCCAACAGTTTCGGCTTCGGCGGCACGAACGCGGCCCTGGCCTTTAAACGGTATGAGGCCTGACGTTTAAGCCGTAAAAATCTTAATCTAACGGGATGGTCCTTTGTCCGCCGAGGGGCCGTTGTCTTTCTGGAACCATGATTACACCGCACGCAATAATGTCCGGCAAACGGGGCCTCGTCATGGGGGTCGCGAACGACAAATCCATTGCGTGGGGGATCGCCGCCGCCACCGCGCGCCACGGCGCCGAGCTTGCGTTCACCTATCAGAACGAGGCGTTGGAGCGGCGCGTGCGGCCGTTGGCCGCTTCGGCGGGATCTGATCGCGTGTTTCCGTGCGACGTCGCCGAACCGGGCGCGCTCGAGGCTCTGTTCGCGAATGTCGCCAAGACCTGGGACCGTCTCGACTTCGTCGTTCACGCCATCGCCTATTCCGACAAGACCGAACTCAAGGGCCGTTATCTCGATACCAGCCTCGAGAACTTCCGCCGGACCATGGAGATCTCGTGCTACTCGTTCACGGAAACCGCGCGCCTGGCGGCACCCTTGATGACGGGCGGCGGCAGCCTGATCACGCTGTCGTATTCGGGCGCCAACCGGGTGATGCCGAACTACAACGTCATGGGCGTCGCCAAGGCCGCCCTCGAGGCCAGCGTGCGCTATCTCGCCGCCGATCTCGGGCCCGGCGCGGTCCGCGTCAACGCGCTCTCGGCCGGGCCGATGCGCACGCTCGCCGGCAGCGCCATCGCCGACGCCCGCGCCGTCTATCGCTGGAACGCCGAGCACGCGCCGCTGCGCCGCAACGTCAGCCTCGAGGAGGTCGGCAACGCCGCGCTCTACCTGCTCAGCGATCTCTCCAGCGGGGTGACCGGCGAGGTCCATCACGTCGACAGCGGCTACAACGTGATCGGCGTTTCGGGCCCATCTCCAAACCCGTCCCCGGGTCCATCTTCGGGCCCGCCCCGGGA
>JAVJPD010000103.1:0-4777 GCA_040216475.1 Rhodospirillales bacterium | reverse complement strand
CGAGGCCGATCCGACCTTCGACGTCGACGGCATCGACACCGCCCACAAGCTCGCGATCCTGGCGAGCCTGTCGTTCGGCTGCGAGATCGATTTCGACGCCGTGCACATCGAGGGCATCCGCTCCATTTCGGCGGTCGATATCGAATATGCCGAGGAACTCGGCTACCGGATCAAGCTGCTCGGCATCGCCTCGGTGACCGAGGCGGGCCTCGATCAGCGGGTGCATCCGTGCATGGTGCCGCTCGAAGCGCCGATTGCTTCCATCGAGGGCGTGTTCAACGCGGTGGTGGCGCAGGGAGATTTCGTCGGTACCATCATGCAGGTGGGCCGCGGCGCGGGCGAGCGCCCGACCGCCTCGGCGGTCGTGGCCGACATCGCCGATATCGCGGCGAATCGCCGCACACACACCCTGTCGATTCCCGTCGGACAACTCAAAAAGCTGTCCGCCGTGCCCATGAGCCGGCACGTCGGCGAATATTACACGCGCCTGATGGTTGTGGATAAACCGGGCGCCTTCGCCGATATCGCGGCGATTCTGCGTGACCATAATGTGTCCATGGAGGCCGTATTGCAGCGTGCCCGGGCCCCCGGCGAGGCGGTTCCCGTGGTGGTGACGTCCCATGAGACCTCCGAGGCCGACATGACCGCAGCCCTGACACAAATTCATGCCCTTGACGCGGTGGTCGATCCACCCTGTATGATTCGGATCGAGTCGTTTTAGAAAGTCTGCGCCCGGTTCCGGGTTCAGGTGAATCGGAAAAAGGGGTAGTGTCTCGGTTTCATCCTCACCCTTCGACAAGCTCAGGGTGAGGTCCGGGGAATCACAAGGAATGCCTCATCCCGAGCCCGTCGAAGGATGGGCATTCCGTCCCGAATTTTAAACTGACGCACTACCGAAAAGGGAACTCTCATGCCGGAAGGGCACGCTTCGATCCGTTACTTGGGAATGTCGTCGGTTCGGGTGACCGAGGCGGCGGCCTTGGCCTCGGCCCTGCTGGTCGGCTGCGGCGACGAGCGCAAGGCCGACGAGGCCGCGGTCACGGCCATGAGCGAGGCGTTGAACGAACTCGACATTGCCGGCACCGTCAAGATCGGGTCCGACGAGGGCACGCCCTTGGCGCCGGGTACCAAAGTCGGCGTCGGCACCCATCAAAAAGTCGATGTCGCCTTGATGCCGGTCGAGGGGCCGTCCATCGTCGCGCGCGGCGCGCCGAACGGCATGTCGATCATCGCGCTGACCGAGCCGGGCGGCTTTCTGAACGCGCCGGATTGTTACATGGAAAAGATCGCCGTCGGCAGCGGCCTGCCCGAGGACGTCGTCAGCCTCGACGACTCGCCGGAAAAAAACCTGAAATCGCTGGCCAAGGCGAAGAACCGAAAGGTCGGCGATCTGGTCGCCTGTTTTCTCGATCGCCCGCGCAACAGCGAATTGATCGCGAAGACCCGCGAGGCGGGCGCGCGCGTCATGCTGATTTCCGACGGCGACGTCAGCGGCGCCTTGGCGACCACGTGGCCCGACAGCAACATCGATATCCTGATGGGCATCGGCAGCGCGCATCAGGGCGTGTTGGCCGCCGCCGCGATGTCGTGCATGGGCGGGCAGATGCAGGGCCGCTTGGTGTACCGCGAGAAGGCCGAGCGCGATCAGGCCGAGCAGGCCGGCATCAAGGACCCGGACCGGATTTTCCGCACGAACGACCTCGCTTCGGGCGATATCACCTTCGCCGCGACCGGCGTCACCAGCGGCCATATCCTGAACGGCGTCGGGCGCAAGTACGGCGTGCGGGTCAGCCAATCGATCATGATGCGCCGTTCCGCCGGCAATTTGCGGGTGATCGATTCGTTCCACGGTTTCGCCGAACGGTCGCACGACCGCGCGCCCCGGTCATGATTGTGTCGTGATCATGGCGGGACCGGCGGCTCTTTTAGCGGAAACAGACAGCAGCCGAGCGGCCTTTCTCGGGGTCGAGAAATCCCTGACGGGCAAGCGCTGGCTCGCCCGCCCGGCCGACGACCGCCTGGCCCTTGCTTTATCTCAGCGTCTGAACGTCGCCGACGTGATCGGCCGGGTGCTGATTGCGCGCGGCATCGGCCTCGACGGCGCCGCCGATTATTTCAATCCGACCCTGCGCGCGCTGTTGCCCGATCCGAGCACACTCAAGGACATGGATATCGGCGCCGAGCGGCTGGCGAGCGCCATCATGCAGGGCGAGCGCGTCGCCGTGTTCGGCGATTACGACGTCGACGGCGCGACGTCCTCGGCATTGCTGCTGCGGTTTTTCCGCGCCGTCGGTGCCGATCTCGCGCTTTACGTGCCCGACCGTTTGAAGGAAGGGTACGGCCCCAACGAAGCCGCGCTTTTGAAGCTGCGCAAGCAGGGGGTGTCGGTGGTGGTCACGGTCGATTGCGGCACCGCCGCGCACGATCCGCTAAAGGCGGCATCCGACGCCGGTTTGGACGTGATCGTGGTCGATCATCACGTCGCGGAAACCCATCTGCCGAAAGCCGCCGCCGTGATCAACCCCAACCGCTTGGACGAACCCGGCACCCTCGGCCAGCTTGCGGCGGTCGGGGTGACGTTCCTGGTGCTGGTCGCCTTGAACCGGACCTTGCGCGGTGCCGGCTGGTACAAGACCCGCCCCGAGCCGAACCTGCTCGACTGGCTCGATCTGGTTGCGCTCGGCACCATCTGCGACGTGGTGCCGCTGACCGGCGTCAACCGTGCGCTGGTGACGCAAGGGCTGAAGGTTCTGGCGCGGCGCGGCAACGCAGGGTTACGGGCGCTCGCCGATGTCGCCGGGTTGGCCGAACCGCCGGGCACCTTTCACGCCGGGTTCGTATTCGGCCCGAGGGTTAATGCAGGCGGACGGGTCGGCGCGTCCGATCTCGGCGCGAAGCTGCTGTCCTGCGACGACGACGCGCAAGCCTTCGCGCTTGCCGAACGGCTCGATGCGCTCAATACCGAACGCCGCGAGATCGAGGCACGGGTGCTCGAGGAAGCCACGCTCATGGTCGAGGGCCGCGACCCATCCAACATGCCCCTGGTGATGGCCTGCGGCGAGGGCTGGCACCCCGGCGTGATCGGTATCGTCGCGAGCCGCCTGAAGGACCGCTACAACATGCCCGCCGTCGTGGTGGCCCTGGAGGGCGACAAGGGCGTCGCCTCGGGCCGCTCGGTCACGGGCGTCGATCTCGGCGCCGCCGTGATCGCCGCGCGTCAGGCCGGGCTCCTGGAGAAGGGCGGCGGCCACAAGATGGCGGCAGGGTTCACGGTCCTGCGCGAGAAGCTCGACGATCTGAGCGCGTTTCTGGCCGAGCGCATCGGCGCGGCCATCGACGCCGGCGGTATCGTGCCGCGTCTGCTGCTCGACGGCTCGATCAAGGCGGGCGGCGCCAACCGCGAACTGATCGAAACCCTGGAGCAGGCCGGGCCGTTCGGTTCGGGCAATCCGGAACCGAAGTTCGTCATTCCGAACGCGCGCATCGCGTGGGCCGATTTGATCGGTAAGGAGAAGAACCATCTGCGCTGCAATCTGACCGACGAGGGCGGCGGCGCGCCGTTGCAGGCGGTGTGTTTTCGCGCCGTCGACACGCCGATCGCCGAGGCGCTGCTCAAGCACGACGGGGCGCCGTTTCATGTCGCCGGACGCCTGCGCCTCAACACCTGGCAGGGCGTCACCAAGCCGCAGCTCCTGATCGACGACGCCGCGCCGGTTTACTGAACGGCGTCCGTAAATTTCGAAACAAGCCGTTGCGGAACCAAAAACAGCATTTTGGCTCTCACGTGTCCGATGTCCGCTTCGGATAATTCCACAAGATTGTTTTCATTGCGGGCATTTCTGGCAAACGCAAAAACACGATAGAAAATCTTATGGGTTGTCTGAAACAGATCGCGGGGCCTGTTGATGTCGCTTGCGGCAAACTCGGTCAGGATCAAAGGCTGATGGGCTTGAATGGAATCCAGACCGCCCTGAACGACATTCAGATCATTTCCTTCAACATCGATCTTAATCAGCTTGATGTTCGATTCTGTCAGGCCGCGCGTAAAATCGTCGATTGAAATGGCGTCGACAGGTGTCGTCCCTGCACCCTGATGCGTGGTTACATGGGAGACGGCGGAGTTGCCCGACACATCGAGGCGTATGGGCCCGGTTTTAAGGCCGACGGCTTTTTCCTGAACAATGATGTTGCTGCTGTGCTCGGCATTGGTTTTGAGAGCGGGGTGGTTTCTAATGTCCGGTTCGAAGGCAAAGACGCGGTGAACCAAGGGCGATACGTATGTGGCATAATATCCAACATGCGCGCCGACATCGAGAAAGTCGTCCTCAGGCTGTGCGCACGAGGCGAAGAGGGCTTCGGAACCCCAATCGATATCGGCATTGGTAACGAATACTTCGGCGGCGCTGCCGCTGGTTCTCGGCAAATAAACGCGGTTTCCGGTCGGCAGCGTCAACCAGGAGTCTGTTTTTAAAACCCGCTTTCGGAACTGCCAAAGGCCATAGCGGTAAAGCCATTTGGGAATGCCGACCTGATGAGCGAATTCATAAAATTCACGAAAGTTCATGGTTGCCACGTTTGTGATGGTCGTACGGTTTCTTGTGTGTTCTGTTTAAACTCATAATCCGCTTTTTTAATATATCGAATTCTAAGAACCCCCTATAAATATCTGAAATCGTTTTAAGAGTACTGGAAAAAGGGAGGGAAAAATATCATGGTTATCGATCATCGCACCTACACGGTCCGCGCCAACACCGTCGCGGAATACGTGAAACTTATT
>JAVJPD010000102.1:0-3002 GCA_040216475.1 Rhodospirillales bacterium | reverse complement strand
CCGAGGAACGACAGCGACGCGATCAGAACCACCATCCACCAGATCGTGAACGGGTTCAGCACCTGGCCGGGCCCGAAGCCCTTGTCGGGCAGCAGCGGCAGCAGCACCACGGAAATCAGCAGCAGCTTGATGGCGGCGTCGAGCTCGTACTTGGTGATGGTTTCGATCCAGCCGTGCATGCGCGCCTTGATGTCGAGCACGGCGACGGTGACGACGGCGGCGGCGGCGGCCAGGATCATGTCGCCGAGCACGGCGAGCGCGCCCAAGGCAAACGTCAGCAGCGTCGCGACCTCGGTGGTGATGCCGAGGTCGGGCTTGGCGCTGTGGCGCAGGTTGAAGATATAGGCGGTGACCAGCAGCGCGCTGAAGCCGAGGAACGCGGCGCCGAGGATCGCCACGTGAACGTTGAGGGCGAGCACGCCCCAGACGCCGCCGAGCAGGCCGATCAGGGTGAAGGTGCGCGCGCCGGCGATGCGCCCGCCCTCGACCTCGGTGCGGAACTGCCAGCCGCGCTCGATGCCGATCAGAAGGCCGATGCCGAGCGCGAGCCCGAGACGCTGATAGAGATCGATGTCTTCCATCGCGGAAGTGTAGCGGAAAACGCCGCGCCGGTCCTTGTCATGGATCAACGAGGGGCGAATTTCCCTCACCCTTCGATCCAGCCTTCGCAGCCAAGCTTCCTTCACCCGCCGATAATGCGGGAGCGATTGCTTCGGCGGAGTAGGCCAGGCTCAGGGTGAGGCATTCCCCGTAGCGCGGGGCATCCAGTGAACGTGAACGTCGTTCAAGCGCTCTTCTTGAGCTTCTTTTTCTTGTTCGCGGTGAGGCCCCCATTCAATCTGGGCGCGAGGTGCCGGCCGGTGTAGCTGGCCTTGCACGCGGCCACGTCCTCGGGCGTGCCGGCGGCGACGATATGGCCGCCCTTGTCGCCGCCTTCGGGGCCGAGGTCGATCAGCCAGTCGGCGGTCTTGATCACTTCCATGTTGTGCTCGATGACGATCACCGTGTTGCCCTGGGCGACCAGTTCGTGCAGCACCTCGAGCAGCTTCTTCACGTCCTCGAAGTGCAGGCCGGTGGTGGGCTCGTCGAGAATGTAGAGGGTTTTGCCCGTTGCCCTGCGGGACAATTCCTTGGCCAGCTTCACCCGCTGCGCCTCGCCGCCCGAGAGCGTGGTCGCCTGCTGGCCGAGATGGACGTAACTGAGGCCCACGCGCATCAGGGTTTCGAGTTTGGTGCGGATCGACGGCACCGCCTTGAAGAACTCGAGGCCTTCTTCGACGGTCATGTCGAGCACGTCGGCGATGGACTTGTTGCGGAACTTGATCTCCAAGGTTTCCCGGTTGTAGCGCTTGCCGTGGCAGACGTCGCATTGCACGTATACATCCGGCAGAAAGTGCATCTCGATCTTGATCACGCCGTCGCCCTGGCAGGCCTCACAGCGCCCGCCCTTGACGTTGAAGGAAAACCGCCCCGGCTTGTAGCCGCGCGTCTTGGCGTCGGGCAGCCCGGCGAACCAGTCGCGGATTACGGTGAAGGCGCCGGTGTAGGTCGCCGGGTTGGAGCGCGGCGTGCGCCCGATCGGGGATTGGTCGATGTCGACCACCTTGTCGAGATATTCGAGGCCCTCGATGGCGTCGTGCTCGCCCGGGTGTACGCGCGTGCCCTGCAGGCGCCGCGCGGCGGCCGGATACAGCGTCGCGACGATGAGCGAGGACTTGCCGCTGCCCGAAACCCCGGTGATCGCGACGAAGGTGCCGAGCGGGATGTCGACGTCGACGCCGGTCAGGTTGTTTTCGCGCGCGCCGCGAATGCTCAGGTATTGATCCTTCTTGGCGGCGCGGCGTTTCTTCGGCGTTTCGATCTGGCGAAACCCCGTCAGGTATTGGCCGGTGAGGCTTTCGCTCGCCGCCATGATCTGCTTGGGCGTGCCCTCGGCGACGATCTTGCCGCCGTGCACGCCGGCGCCGGGGCCGAGATCGACCACGTAATCGGCGGTCAGGATGGCGTCCTCGTCGTGTTCCACCACGATCACGGTGTTGCCGAGATCGCGCAGGCGCACCAACGTTTTCAGCAGGCGGTCGTTGTCGCGCTGGTGCAGGCCGATGGACGGCTCGTCGAGCACGTACAGCACCCCCGTGAGGCCGGAGCCGATTTGCGACGCCAGGCGGATGCGCTGGCTTTCGCCGCCCGACAGCGTCGCGGCGGCGCGCGAGAGGGTGAGATATTCGAGGCCGACATTGTTGAGAAAGCCGAGGCGCTCATTGATCTCGCGCAGGATGCGCCGGGCGATTTCCTGCTGCTTCTTGGTCAGCTTGGCTTCGAGCCCGGAAAACCACGCGACGGCTTTTTCGATGGAAAGCCGGGTGATCTCGCCGATGTGCCTGCCGTCGATCTTGACGGCCAATGCCTCGGGTTTGAGGCGATGTCCCTTGCAGGCGTCGCAGGTGTCGACGGTCTGGTAGCGCTGCAGTTCCTCGATCACCCAGGTGGCGTCGGACTCGCTCCAGCGCCGCTCCATGTTCGGCACCACGCCCTCGAAGGGTTTCTTGATCTCGTAGGCCCGGTTGCCGTCGTCGTACTGCATGGCGACGGGCTCCTTGCCGGAGCCCCAGAGAATGATCTTTTGGATTTTTTCGTCGAGTTTGTTGAACGGCGTATCGAGATCGAATTTGTAATGCTTGGCCAGGCTTTCCAGCGTTTGCAGATAATAAGGCGAGGACGAATTGGCCCACGGCGCGATGGCGCCCTTACGTAAGGTAAGACGATCATCGGGCACGATCAGCTCGGGATCGAAAAACATCTCGGTGCCGAGGCCGTCGCACGACGGGCAGGCGCCGAACGGGCTGTTGAAGGAGAACAGGCGCGGCTCGATCTCGTCGATGGTGAAGCCGCTGACCGGACAGGCGAACTTGGCGGAGAAGATTGTCCGTTCGCCATCATCGGCATTTTCTGCAATGGCGAGGCCGTCAGCCAGCTCCAGCGCGGTCTCCAGCGAATCGGCC
>JAVJPD010000101.1:0-2006 GCA_040216475.1 Rhodospirillales bacterium | reverse complement strand
TGGGTTTACCGTAGACGCGCACCCGGTAGCGCCGCACCCAGCCGGTGCTCGGCAACTCCAACGATCTTGCGAGGCCGCCGTCGTTGGTCAGCAGCAGCAATCCCTCCGAGTTGACGTCGAGCCGCCCGACGGCGATCAGGCGCGGCAGGCCGGGCGGCAGATGATCGAACACGGTCGGGCGTCCGGCCGGATCGCGGTGCGTCGTCAACAGGCCCAGCGGCTTGTAATAGCGCCACAGCCGCGTGCGCTCGGTGTTGGGGAGCGGTTTGCCGTCCAGCGTGATCGTATTGGCGGCCGTCACGTTGAGCGCGGGCGAGTCGATCGTTTCGCCGTCGACCGCGACCCGGCCCGCCTCGATCATGCGCTCGGCCTCGCGGCGCGAGGCGACGCCGGCGCGCGCCATCACTTTCGCAATGCGCTGGGGGGCGGCGCTCGGGGAATCTTTCGGGGCCGGTTTGTCGTTCATGACGGTTGCCGGGCGGCGTCGATGAAGGCGGCGAAGATGCGGGTGTCGGCCTCGGTGATGGAAAACTCCGGATGCCACTGCACGCCGAGGCAGAAGCGGTGCCGCGCCGTCTCGATGCCTTCGATCACCCCGTCGGGGGCGCGCGCGTTCACGGTGACGCCCGGCGGCGCGTCCTTGGCCGCCTGATGGTGCGCGCTGTTCACCTCGATCGTTTCCATGCCCACGATATCGTACAACAGCGTGCCCTTGACGATGCTGACGCTGTGGCCCGGCTCGTCGCGCGGGTTCGGCTGCTCGTGCGCCAGCGCATTCTCGATCTCGTCGGGGATATGCTGGCTCAGGGTGCCGCCGAGCACCACGTGTAACAATTGTTGACCGCCGCAGATGCCGAGCACCGGCAGGCCGCGCGAAAGCGCGCCCTCGACGACGGCGCGCTCGAAGCGGGTGCGCCTGGTCTTGGTCTTGACCGTCTCGTGGCGCTGGTGCGCCCCGAACATCGCCGGGTCGACGTCGAAATCGCCGCCGGTGATGACGAGCCCGTCGAGGCGCTCGAGATACAGGTCCACGAGGTCCGGCTCGTGCGCCAGCACCATCGGCAGGCCGCCCGCGGCGGCCACGGCGCCCGCGTAGTTCTCGCGCAGCGCGTACCATGGATATTTCGAATAGCCGCCGGCCTCTTCCGAATCCAGCGTGATGCCGATCGCGGGCGTTTTCATGCCCGCAATCTAGATCGGATCATGATTTATCGGAAGCACTGTTTGATTCCGATAAATCATGTGAATCCGATCGACATCAATAACTTAGAGCCGATTCACAGGGTTCGTCGGAATCAGTATTATGGCCCATGCCGATTAGCTATTCCGACGAACCATGACCGGCTCTAGGCGCGCGCGGCCCCCGCGGCAAGCTTGACGGGCACGGCGGATCGACGCAGTCTGCCGCCATGAACGATCGGGCGAACGGTTTTATGGCCGAGGCGCTGGACCTGGCCCGCGCGGCCCATGCGGCGGGCGAGGTGCCGGTCGGCGCCGTGCTGGTGGAAGCGGCGACGGGCGCGGTTCTGGCGGCGGCGCACAACCGGGTCGAGGCCGACAACGATCCGACCGCGCACGCCGAGATGCTGGCGATCCGCGCGGCCGCCAAGAAGCGCGGCGCGAAGCGTTTGGAAGATTGCGATCTCTACGTGACCCTGGAGCCGTGCGCCATGTGCGCCCAAGCCATCGCGTTCGCCCGCCTGCGAAAAGTGATCTTCGCCGCCTACGATCCCAAGGGCGGCGGCGTCGAGCACGGCGCGCGGGTGTTCGACCAGCCGACCTGCCATCACAAGCCGGAAGTCGTCGGCGGGGTTGGCGAATCCGAGGCAGCGATAGTACTCAGGGAGTTTTTTAAGGAACGGCGGTAATAAAGTGGACATGCAAAACCGCGTTTAACTCTCACTCGTCATTGCCCGGCCGGGGGTTTTAAGGGGGGCACCCCCTTTACCCCCGAGGCCCGGGCAATCCAGATCTTCGGTTAACTGGATGCCCCGGGCTTTCGCCGG
>JAVJPD010000100.1:0-1978 GCA_040216475.1 Rhodospirillales bacterium | reverse complement strand
CCGTGATTATGAGCCGGGTCATCGCCGCCGGCTTGCAGCGCAATGAAAACGAAAAACCCTCGTGGAGCCTGCTCGCGCTCTCGATCCTCGGCGTGAGCGTTCTCAGCACCACGTTCGTGCAGAAGATCGTACTCACCAGTTATGCCGACAGCGCCACCTCGGCGACCCTCGCGGTCATCGGAATATTGCTCTGGAAAATAACGAACGGTCTCGCGAATGACCCCGGAATCGATTCGAGAGCGTCGCAGACGATCGCCTGGCAATGCGGCCTGATCATCGCCGCGTTTCTAAATCTCAAGCAAACGAATTTGGTTCTGTTGTTGCTGCTGTTTATCGGCTTCGGCATCGTCATCCTGAAGGACCCGGCCATTCGATTGAAAAAAGTTTGGCCGCTGCTGCCGCCGCTACTGATACCGGGACTGCTCGCCTACGTCGTTTGGCGCTATCACGTCAGCCAAAGCATCGCCCACGGCGAGTTCTCGTTCATGCCGGTGCAGCATTGGCACATTGCCGAATCTCTGACCATTCTCTGGAAAATGATCCTCGTCGCCGTCAAGAAAGCGCCGTACTTCCTGATGATGCTGGCCATCACGGCGTTCGCCCTGCACGGCTTCGTCAGGCCGTTCACGCCGCGCACCCGTTTGTATATTCCCGTGGCGGTCGTCTTCCTCGGGTTCAACGGCTTCCTGTGGTTCACGTACGTCGCTTCGTTCGGCCTCTACGATGCCCTCAGGGTCGGCTCCTTTTGGCGATACAACATCCAGCTCGGCCTTTTGGGCGCGATGGCCGGCGCGTACGGCTTGGCGCAACTGTGGCGGTCGAAAATCACATCCGGGCTCGAAGAAAAGCGGACATTGCGGAAATATCTCGCCGCGGTGCCGGTTGTCTGCATCCTGGCCCTGCCGTTCGCGGCCCATCACAAATTGCGTTTCGACATCCGCCCGCACAAGGATCACATGCGCATGGTCGGACAAACCCTGGCCGAAACGCTGCCGAGAGACTCGAACTTGGCCGTCATCGATCTGCGCGGCAACGGTTTCGCCGCCATCGTTCTACGCTACGAGATCATGTCCGCGGCCGGTGCCGGCAGGGATATTCACGCGAACCTAAGCCTGAATGCTTACAGCCAAATCAAATCGGCGGCCCAACTACGCGATCGCTTGAAGAAAGCCAAACCGACGCATATCTGGGTACATATGAGCCTGCCTCTGATCGAACAGGCCTTGGAGGTCACGTTGCCGCCGCGCACCTCCCATTTGCTCAAACGGGAGGGGAATCGTTGGCGACGTGTCCGCTCCTGGCCGTATCGTGGCTATACCGACCCGAGCCAAGTCCCCGATTGATGCCGCCCGACCGGGTTCTCGACCGCCCGATCCGCATAAGGGGTAGTTTATTGACAGGCTGGCCCCGAACCCCCATGATCCCGGTCTTTCCGGCCGGGCCGATGACGTCGGAGCCGACGTCATCGAAAGAAAATCGTCATAAAATATCAACCTTTTTTGCAAGATACTCTTATCCGATGAAACGTTTACTTTGCCTGATCGTACTTTTGAGTGCTTTTGTCCTGCCGGCGCCGCCGGCGGTTGCGCAGGATGCCCTATTGAACGCGGTGTCCTACGAAAAGTTCGGCCGGGATCTGCCGATCGCCGTTCGTGTGCTCGATAATTCAGACGTGAACGTCGCCTTGAAGCCGGTGTTCGAGCGCGTTCTGCGCGAAAAAGGCTTCACCGTCGTCGACAACGCCGGCCTCATCTTATCCTTCGACACCCGCAGCGAAGGCGGTGCCTGGTCGGATGCGGGCGACCGCGCGTTGATCGAACTCAAGAATCAGGAAGGCACGCCGCATTCGAACGAGCCCGAAGTCCGATTGAACTTGTTCAACAGCAGCCGCGGCGGCGTGCTTAACCCGGGAAACCCGGGCACCAAGCAGGTCAGCGCCACGATGTACCGCGTGGACGTTACGATCGAAAACAGCGCC
>JAVJPD010000099.1:0-3210 GCA_040216475.1 Rhodospirillales bacterium | reverse complement strand
ATCCTGGGCGCGATCGCCGATCACGGCGGCGCGCGCAAGCCCTGGCTCGCGGTTCTCACGCTCGTTTGCGTGGCGGCGACGGCGCTGCTGTGGTTCACCCACCCGACGCCCTCGGACGTGATCTGGGCGCTGGCCCTGGTGGCGCTCGCCAATTACGCCTTCGAAGTCGGCATGGTGTTCTACAACGCCATGCTCGCCGACGTGGCGCCGCCGGGCATGACCGGACGCGTTTCCGGCTGGGGCTGGGGGTTCGGCTACGCGGGCGGGCTGTCGTGCCTGGCCGTAGCCTTGGTTTTGTTCGTGCAGCCCGACCCGCCGTTGTTCGGCCTGGACAAGGCGAGCGCCGAGCCGGTGCGCGCGAGCGCGCTGCTGGTCGCCGGGTGGTTCGGGGTTTTTACCCTGCCGCTGTTTTGGCTGACGCCGGACGCGCCGGCGAGCGGTTTGAGCATGATGGAGGCGGTCCGGCGCGGGCTACGCGAGCTGGCGACGACGATCCGGCGGCTCGGCGATTACGCCGACATCGTGCGCTTCCTGATCGCGCGCATGTTCTACGCCGACGGCCTGACGACGCTGTTCGCCTTCGGCGGCATCTACGCCGCCGGTACGTTCGGCATGGGATTTTCCGAATTGATCCTCTTCGGTATCGCCATGAACGTGACAGCCGGGATCGGCGCGGCCCTGTTCGGTTGGATCGACGATTGGATCGGCCCCAAGCGCACCATCGTCATCGCCGTCGGCGCGCTCGCCGTGCTGGGCGCGGCGGTGCTGGCGGCGCCCGACAAGACGTGGTTCTGGATCGTCGCGATGCCGCTCGGCATTTTCGTCGGCCCGGCCCAGGCGGCGAGCCGCTCGCTGATGACGCATATCACGCCGCCCGCCGTGCGCAACGAGATGTTCGGCCTGTTCGCGCTCTCGGGCAAGGCTACCGCCTTCATGGGCCCGGCCGTGCTCGGCTGGGTGACGGCCATGTTCGACAGCCAGCGCGCGGGCATGGCGACGATTATCGTGTTTTTCGCCGCCGGGCTGTTGTTGCTCCTGCCGGTTCGGGAAGTTCGGTCCCAGTAGCCACGCATAAAAAAACCGCGGCATCGGCCGCGGTTTTTCGGTGATCGTGAAATCAATTCAGTGGCGGAAATGGCGCATACCGGTGAACACCATGGCGAGGCCCTTCTCGTCGGCCGCCGCGATCACCTCTTCGTCGCGCACCGAACCGCCGGGCTGAATGACCGCGGTGACGCCCGCTTCGGCCGCCGCCAGCAGGCCGTCGGCGAACGGGAAGAACGCGTCGGATGCCACCACCGAGCCTTTGGCGCGGCTTTCCGTTTCGCCCGCGGCGTCGGAGGCTTCCTTCGCCTTCCAGGCGGCGATGCGCGATGAGTCGACCCGGCTCATCTGGCCCGCGCCGATGCCGACGGTGGCGCCGTCCTTGACGTAAATAATGGCGTTCGATTTCACGTGCTTGCAAATGGTAAAGGCGAACCGGAGGTCGGCCATTTCCGTGTTGCTCGGCGCGCGCCTGGTGACGACTTTCAAATCCGCCGGCGCGACCGCGTTGTCGCGGCTTTGCAGGAGATAGCCGCCGGCCAGCGTGCGCAAAGTCATGCCGGGCGCATGGGGGTCGGGCATGCCGCCCGTCACCAGAGCCCGCAGATTTTTTTTCGCGGCCAAAACGGCGCGGGCCGCATCGTCGATCTCGGGCGCGATGATGACTTCGGCAAACAGTTTGGCGATCTCTTCCGCCGTCGCCGCATCGAGTTTGCGGTTGAGCGCGATGATGCCGCCGAAGGCGCTGACCGGATCGCAGGCGAGAGCCTTCAGATACGCCTCGTGCAGGCTTTTCCCCGTCGCCGCGCCGCACGGATTGGCGTGCTTGATGATGGCGCAGGCGGTGTCGGCAAACTCGCTGACCAGCTCGAAGGCGGCGTCGGTGTCGTTGAGATTGTTGAAGCTCAGCTCCTTGCCCTGGATCTGCTCGGCGGTGGCGATACCGAGGCGCGCTTCGCCGCCGGCGTAAAACGCGGCCTCCTGATGCGGATTCTCGCCGTAGCGCAGAATCTGGCGGCGTTCGCCGGCGAACACGGCGCGGGCGGGAAAAGTCTCGCCGAGCTGGCCGCTGAACCAGGCGCCGATCGCGGCGTCGTAGGCGCCGGTGCGCGCATAGGCCTTAGCGGCCAATTCCTTGCGCAGATCGGCCCCGGTATCGCCGTTGTTCGCTTTCATCGCTTCCATGACGCGCGCGTAATCAAAGGTTTCGACGACGACGGTGACGAAGGCGTGGTTTTTCGACGCCGCGCGAATCAGGGCGGGCCCGCCGATGTCGATGTTCTCGATGCAGGTGTCGAAGTTCGCGCCCTTGGCGACGGTTTCCTCGAACGGATAAAGATTCACGACCAGCAGATCGATCGGCGCGATGCCGTGGTCTTTCATGGCTTTTTCGTGACTCGCGTTGCCGCGGATGCCGAGCAGGCCGCCGTGAATCAGGGGGTGCAGCGTCTTGACCCGGCCGTCGAGCATCTCGGGAAATCCGGTGTGTTCGGATACCTCTTTGACCGGCACGCCGGCGTCCCGCAGAGCCTTTGCCGATCCGCCGGTCGAGAGAATTTCCACGCCCTGTTCATGCAGGAACCGCCCGAATTCGGCGAGGCCGGATTTGTCGGAAACGGAGATCAGAGCGCGGCGGATGGGCGACGGCATGAATGACACCTCTTTTCGTGCTGACGGTTTTGACTGTGCGGTTTCGGTATAACAGGGCACCGGAACCGGGGCCAGTGGGTTCGAAAACCCATGTTAACGTCTTCATCATAAATTGTGGCGCGGGGTTATGCGTTCCCTTGGTACTCCGGAACGATCCGGCGAATCAGGTTTTTCAGGCGAGCGATATCGTCCTGCCGGCAGATGTCGGCAAGCTCGGCGACGATCGTTCGGATGTGTTCCAGATCGACGGCGCGGGGGCCGGCCAACAGGATGCCTTCGTACCGGGTCGGCACCAGATGTTCCTGTTCATGGAACACGTCCTCGCGCAGTTTCTCACCCGGGCGCAGGCCGACGATCTCTATCTTGACGTCCTCGTCGGGCCTAAGTCCCGCGAGCCGGATCATCTGGCGGGCGAGTTCGATGATGCTGACGGGCTCGCCCATGTTGAGGACGAATATCTTGCCGTCGGACTGCCCGATCAGGCAGCCCAGGGCGGACGCCTCCACGACCAGCTCG
>JAVJPD010000098.1:0-3341 GCA_040216475.1 Rhodospirillales bacterium | reverse complement strand
CATGTTGCCGTCCTTGTCGATGATGTCGAAGTGAACCGTATCGCCGGGGGCGTGCTTGTCGGCGTGCGCGGTCATGCCGAAATCCGCGATGGTCGGCTCGCCGACGCCGTGCGCGCCCGCGTGCGCGATGTCCGCGTCCGTGGTCTTCTCGCGGATCACCGGTGCGCCGCCGTAACCCGGTACCGAGCCGGGGCGCAGCTCGAGCGACGCTTCGCCGGTGATCAGCTTGCGCCGTTCGTCGTTGTATTTGCCGCTCAACAGTTCGGCCATCGGCACGTCGACGAAATCGGGATCGCCGTAGAACGCTTCCCGGTCGGCATAGGCGAGTTTCGAGCATTCGACGACGGTATGGACGAACTCGGGATCGGTCGCCGACATTTTCCCCAGATCGAAGCCCTTCAGGAGCGCCAATTGTTGCAGCAACACCGGACCCTGGCCCCAGGGCCGGGTCTTGCAAACCGTGTATTCGCCGTAATCGTAGGTCAGCGGCTGCTCGACGGTGGCTTTCCAGCGCGCCATGTCCTGACCCGAGATCAGGCCGCGATGCCGCTCGCCGGAGGTGTCGATGGCTTCGGTCTTGTGACAGAAGAAATCGACGGCTTCGGCGACGAAGCCTTGCGACCAGGTCTTGCGCGCGGCGTCGATCTGCTTTTCGCGGTTGCCCTTGACGGCTTCGGCTTCCTTGAGTACGCGCGTATAGGTCGCGCCGAGCGCGGGATTGGCGAACAGTTCGCCCGGCATCGGCGGCTTGCCGTTCGGCAGGAACACGGCGGCCGAGGTTTTCCATTCCTGCTCGAACAGCGGCTGCACGGTCATGATGGTTTCGGTGACCTTGGGCACCACGGGAACGCCGTTGAGCGCATACGAAATGGCGGGCGAGAGCACGTCGCGCAGGCTCATGGTGCCGTAATCGCGGAGCAGCAGCATCCAGGCGTCGAACGCGCCGGGCAGCACGGCGGAGAGGAGGCCGTTGCCGGGCACCATGTCGAGGCCGAGGCCGCAGTAATATTCGAGCGTCGCCTGCGCCGGCGCGGTGCCCTGGCCGCAGATCACGTCGACCGCGTCGGTCTTGGCGTTATAAAGGATCATCGGCACTTCGCCGAGCGGCCCGCACAGATGCGGCTCCGCGACCTGCAGCATGAACCCGGTCGCGACCGCCGCATCGAAGGCGTTGCCGCCTTTCTCCAGGATCGACATGCCGACGGCGGAGCCGAGCCAGTGGGTCGAGGCGACGACACCGAAGGTGCCGAGGATTTCGGGGCGGGTCGTGAAAGTGGCCATGCGGGGAAGTCCTTCGGGTGGGGAGGGTTATTTCTTATCGTGCGCGGTCGTTAGGTGCCTACTTTAAGGGGTGAAACCAGGCCCCGCAATGCGGCGATGACGCTGAGCGCGGTAATCCGCCCGGTGCGCGGGTTTGCCGGGTCCGGGACGTTGCGGATCGTCATGGTGAAGGACGCGCTGTCGGCTTCGATCTCGACGTGCTGGATGTTGCGCTCGATCGTCGGGTCGGCCCAAATCTCGAGGCGCGTCTTGTCCGGCCCGATTCCGGCGAGACTCAGCGCGGCGGCGACGTTGACGTTGGCCGGAAAGCCCTTGGCGCCGTCGCGCGCGCTGCCCTCGAAAATCTTCATGGGCTCTTTCACGCCGTCGAGCGAGATATCGTGCTCCGCCAGATACGGCGCGCCCTTCAATCCGGCGGGCGGCTTGCGCGTGACCAGGGTGACCGAGCGGATGGTGCCTTCGGCGGCGGCGCGCACGGCATCGAGGCCGATCAAGGCGCCGGTCGGCACGATGATGCGTGCGCCGGTGGCTTCCGCGCGCTCGACAAGATCGAGCCGGTTGAGAAGCGCGCCGACGCTCAGCGGCATGAAGATGCGTCCGCGCTCGATGGCGGGTTCGGCGACGTCGGCGAACACGCGTGAGGGCGCGCATTCGACGATGACGTCGGCGGCGTCGGCCAGTTCGGCGAGCGTGACGACGGGCACCGGCCGGGCGAAGTCGGCCAAATAGCGTTCGGCGTTTTCGGGCCGATTCGCCGACACCGCGGCAAGCACGAGACCGGGCACGCCGCCGTCGAGTTTCCGGCCGATGGCCCGGCCGATGGCGCCGAAACCGCCGATCCCGACGCGGAGCGCGGGTTTGGCGGGGCTATCCATTGTCGGGGCCATGGGTTGGTCCTTCGTTTCACGATAAAATTTTAAAGACGTTTTCGGGCGTGAAATACCGCGCCCGGCGGAGTAGCCTTAGCACTCGGGAACGAAGGGATCAAATATTGCGATAACAGACAGGACAACAGAGGGAGGCAAATATGAGCATTCAGCGGATCGAACCGGGCGCACATCTCAGCAAGGCGGTGGTTCATAATGGCATGGTCTTTTTGGCCGGTCAGACGGCGGATGACGACAGTTTGGACATGGCCGGACAAATGAAACAAATCCTCGGCAAGATCGACAAGTATCTTGCCGCCGCGGGCAGCGACAGGACGAAGATCCTGTCGGCGGTGGTTTATTTGTCCGATATGTCGCGCAAGGCGGACATGGATAAGCATTGGATTCCCTGGGTCGGCTCGAATCCGCCGGCCCGCGCCTGTGTCGGCGCGAATCTCGGGACGCCGAAGAAGCTCGTCGAGATCATGCTGACGGCGGCACAATAACATATCGGAAAAAAAAGGATTCCGGCGCATGGCGTTCTTGTTTTCGACCAGTTGGAAGGGTGACGCAAAGTATTGGATTGCGGCCCTGCGGGAAAATCTGCCCGATATGCCCGTATACACGCACGAGGAGTCCGGCGAGGCGATCGATTGGGAGGCGATCGAGTTCGCGATTGCGTGGGAACCGCCCGCCGGCGTGTTGCCGCGCTGCCGCAACTTAAAGGCGATCTTCAACATGGGCGCGGGCGTGGATAAGATTTTGCGCAATAACGATCTGCCCGACGACGTGCCGATCGTGCGGCTGGTCGATCCGTGCCTGACCGAGGGCATGGTGGAATACGTCACATATTGGGTGTTGCACTATCATCGGGGGTTTCACCGCTACCGGGCGTATCAGCAGCAATCCAAATGGCGTCGGCATTGGTATCCGCGCCCGTTCGAGCGCAAGATCGGTATTTTGGGATTGGGAGAACTCGGCGGCGCGGCCGCCGTGCGATTGACCGGCATGGGTTTCGAGGTCGCGGGCTGGAGCCGCTCGAAGAAAGACATCCCGAGCGTGGAAAGTTTTCACGGCGAGGACGCGTTCGAGCCGTTTTTGAACCGCACGGAAATTCTGGTGTGCCTGTTGCCCCTGACGCCCGCGACCGAGGGTATTCTCAACGCGAAAACCTTCGCGGCCCTGCCCGACGGC
>JAVJPD010000097.1:0-2156 GCA_040216475.1 Rhodospirillales bacterium | reverse complement strand
ATCTCTCGAAGTGCTCAAGGGCGCCGATCTCGACGTCAAGGCGGGCGAGATCGTCGCCCTCATGGGCCCGTCCGGCGCGGGCAAGTCGACGCTTCTGCACATCGCCGGATTGCTGGACAAACCCAATGCCGGCACGGTCGAGATTTGCGGCGATCTTTGCAACGATCTCGACGACGACGCGCGCACGCTGATCCGCCGTTACAACCTCGGCTTCGTCTATCAGTATCATCATCTGCTGCCCGAGTTCACGGCCGAGGAAAACGTCACCATTCCGCAGATCATCGCCGGGCGTTCGGTCAAGGACTCCCGGAAACGGGCGCGAGAACTGCTCGATTGGATGGGCCTGAAGGACCGGCGCAAGCATCGGCCGGGCCAGCTCTCGGGCGGCGAGCAGCAGCGCGTCGCCATCGGCCGCGCCCTTGCCAACGTACCGAAACTACTGCTGGCCGACGAACCGACCGGCAATCTCGACCCCGGCACGGCGGATGATGTGTTCGCGGTGCTGCTCAAGCTTGCCCGCGGGGCCGGCCTCGCCGCCTTGATCGCCACCCACAACCCGGAACTCGCCAAGCGCATGGATCGCATCGTTCGCTTCGAAGACGGCAAGCTGGTGGCGGGGTAGGGGGGCGGAACGGTTAGCGCAGCGAAGCCGCCGTCAAATTCAGTCGGCCGGCGGCGCGGGACAGGGGTTTGTCCCGGGTCCACAAATGGGTGCCCGGCATCAGGCGCGCGGCGGCGAGAAGGTGGGCGTCGATATAGCCGATCCCCGAGCCGGCAAGGGCGTGCCGTTCGATAAAGCCGAGAACCTCGCGGTCCGTGGCGACGGCGGCCCGAGGGAGATTTTCCAAGGCGTCGAGGACGATATCCCGTTGCCGAAGCCCACCGAGCGCAATCTCGCCGATCACAAACGGGTGGCCGAGAACCTGCCCGCTTTCCAGCAGGCCGGCCAGGGTCCGGTCATGCGTTCGCAGATGATCGATCCAGACCGAGGTGTCGACGAGGATCATGCGCCGCGATCACGCAATTTCGGCGCGGCGGCGGCGGGGCCGCTTGAGATCGGGCTCGGTGCCGCCGAGGCGCGCCAAACGGCGCGCGCTTTCGCGCTCGATCAATGCCTTTAGCGCCTCGCGCACCAGCGCGGACTTTTCCTTCAGGCCGGTGAAATCCTGTGCCTTGGAGACAAGCTCGTCGTCGAGCGCCAGAGTCGTCCGCATGGGAATCTCCTGTTTCGTTAGGCACGAATATATCATCGAATGATGACTAAATCAATGCATTCGCGCGGCCCCTGAATGGAAAGGCCGCACCGCGCATGGACTGCATCTTGTGCCTTATTACTGGCAAGCTGGTAGGGAGTGATTAGTAATCTTGTCTGAATGCTTCTCGAACCTCATCGGATGCATCCAAACAAGCATCAAGAATTATTAGGCTATACTTTAATAAATTAATGTCGCGTTGCGGTTCAACCCAATGCCCATGAAATTTTCCGCCATGAAACAAGTTGTTTCTGACGCGACGAACATACAAAAGAATAAGCTTTTCGGGTATTATGTTTCCAGGATCAGCTTTTTCCCAATCTATTTTACCATCTCTAATAATTTGTTTTTTTGGAGGATGATCTGAAAAATATTTGATCGCGACTTTTAGTTTTTCGTTTTCAGATTTATCAAAATAACCTTGTATCGATCGTGAGAATTTTTGCCAATCTGAATTTGCTTCGCCATTTCCGCAATGAAAACCGGTTGCCTTTAATGCATATTCAAAGCGCGCAAATTCTTTGAATAGCGCCATTGCTAAATCATCAAATTGTTTTTTTGAGGCACTCATTAAACTTTCTCGATTTAACTTATTCTTTGGATCCTCTTGATATTAAAGTATCGTTATGTTCGACATCAATCTCCCCGAGGATCACGGAAAAACGCCGACGCTGAAGGCGCCGCCGAAGGCGTGCGATACCCATTCGCACGTGATGGGCTCGCTTGAGACGTATCCGCAAAAGAAAGGCCTCGCGCCCCGGTTCGCGCCCGTCGAAACCTATCGCGCGATGCTGGAGCGCATCGGCGTCGAGCGCTGCGTGATCGTGCAGTCGTCCTACTACGGCAACGACAACCGCTGCACGCTCGATGCCATTGCCGCCATCGGCCGGGATCGCGCGCGCG
>JAVJPD010000096.1:0-5556 GCA_040216475.1 Rhodospirillales bacterium | reverse complement strand
GCGCGAACGCGGAGACGAGCCTGAAGCGCCGGGTGTCCTCCGCCGGCGGGCGCTTGGTCGGGATGAAGACTTCTTGATTGAGCATATCTCATTTATAGGGATGCGCCCCGCCGGTTGCCAGAGGCGAGGTGCGCCGCGTGTTAACAATTGCGCGAAAGCGGCGGGCTGGGTAGGGTGGCGCGCTTTCCGTCACCGCTCTGCCGCCGCTCTGCCATGCCCCGTTTCACGATTTCACCGCCCGTCGCTTACGTGATGCTGTGCCTGTGCGCGCTGTTCTGGGGCAGCAACATCACGCTGGGCCGCGCGGTGCATGCCGATATTCCGCCCATTGCCTTGGCTTTCTGGCGCAATACGGTGGCGCTCTGCGCCCTTCTGATCTTCACCCGCCGCGACGTCGTCCGCCACTGGCCTTTGATGCGGACCCATTGGAAGCTGTTCGCGGCCTCCGGCGTGATCGGCTTCGCTCTCTTTAACGCGATCATGTACACGGCGCTGCACACGACGACGACGATCAACGCGGCGCTGATGATGTCGATGACGCCGGTGATCGTGCCGCTGTTCGCGTATTTCATGCTGCAGGAAGCCGTTACCGCGCGCCAGGCGTTCGGCGTGTTCGCATCCCTGCTCGGCGTGATGGTGATTCTGTGCCGGGGCGATCTGGATATTCTGCTCGGCCTGCGCTTCGTCGCCGGCGACGTCATCATGCTGGTCGCGGCGGCGTCCTGGTCGCTCTATACGGTGCTGGTGAAGCTGCGCCCGGAGCCGATCAACCCCTACGTCTTCATCACCTTGTCGTTGTGTTTCGCGGTGCCGGCGCTGCTGCCGTTCTACCTGTGGGAAACGTTCACGGTGCAGGCGGTGTCCTGGAACGCGGCGTCGCTGGCGACGATTCTTTACATCGGCCTGGTGCCGACCACGGTGGCGCTGGTGCTGTTCAACCGCGCGCTCGACACGGTGGGGCCGAGCCGGGCCGGGCAGTTCCAGCACCTGGTGCCGGTGGCGGCGGCCGGGCTCGCGATTCTGTTCCTCGGCGAGCGGCTGCGGGAGTTCCACGTCGTCGGCACCCTTATCATCGCCGCCGGCATCTGGTTCGCGCAACGCACCCGCAATCCTTAACCGTCTCGATTCAAACGATTTTCCGGGTCTTGCACTGAACGGGCAACAGGCGTAGGTATAATCCCGCGCCCGAAGTTCAGATGGGCGCGTTTTTGTGCGATCTTCTCGATAATCGAAGGACAAGACCGAGGACTCCGGCATGCCGTTTCTTGCGCAGCGAATGAAATCCATCAGCCCGTCGCCGACCGTGGCGACCACCATGCTCGTCGCCGAAATGAAGGCCCAGGGCCGCGACGTGATCAGCCTGGGCGCGGGCGAGCCCGACTTCGACACGCCCCGCAACATCATCGAAGCGGCGAAGAAGGCCATGGATGCGAGCGACACCCATTATACGCCGGTGCCCGGCACGATCGCGCTGCGCGAGGCCATCGTCGCCAAATTCAAGCGCGAGAACGGGCTGGACTACACCATCAATCAAGTGACCGTCGCCTGCGGCGGCAAGCAGGTGATCTTCAACGCCATGATGGCGACCGTCGACGCCGGCGACGAGGTGATCATCCCGGCGCCCTATTGGGTGTCGTACCCCGACATCGTGCAGTTCTGCGGCGGCACCCCGGTATTCGTCGAGTGCCCGATGGCCAGTGGTTTCAAGATGACGCCCGAGGATTTGGACAGGGCGATCACGCCGAAAACCAAATGGCTGTTCCTGAACTCGCCGTCGAACCCGACGGGCGCGGCCTACACCGAGGACGAGCTCAAGGGTCTCGCCGAGGTGCTGAAGAAACACAAGCACGTTTGGGTCCTGACCGACGATATCTACGAGCACATCGTCTATGGCGATTTCACGTTCAAGACGATCCCGCAGGTCGCGCCGGAACTGATCGAGCGCACCATTGTTCTCAACGGTGTGTCGAAGGCCTATTGCATGACCGGCTGGCGCGTCGGCTACGTCGCCGGGCCGCTCGAGATCGTCAAGGCGATGAACACGATCCAGTCGCAAAGCACGACCCATACCAGCTCGATCTCCCAGGCCGCCTCGGTCGAGGCCCTGAACGGCCCGCAGGATTTCATCCCCAAGCACAACAAGATCTTCCAGGAGCGCCGCGATCTGGTGGTGAGCATGCTCAACCAGGCGAAGGGTCTCGAATGCCCGGTGCCGGAAGGCGCGTTCTACGTGTATCCGTCGTGCGCCGGCGCCATCGGCAAGAAAACGCCGGACGGCAAGGTCATCGGAAACGACACGGATTTCGTGAACTACGTGCTCGCGACCGAGGAGGTCGCCGTGGTCCAGGGCGCCGCATTCGGCCTGTCGCCGTGTTTCCGGATTTCCTATGCGACCTCGACCAAGGATTTGACGGAAGCCTGCACCCGCATCCAGCGGGCCTGCGCCGCGCTGTCTTAAATATCTGAATCAGCAGCACGAATCGGAAACGGCCTCCTTGCGGGGGCCGTTTTTCGTTTCCCCTTCGTTTCCCGTTCGTTCCGATAGACGCAAAGTTGCAATCAAAAGCTCTTAAACAGAGCGCCCCGTCACGGTTACACTTCCCGCTCAACAAAAAATAATAAAAATTTCGCCCATTTTAGGGAGGATAGACATGGCCACGAAAGATCCCTCGGGTCCGCGGTGCGCTGCATTGGTCGGACCTTACCTCAGCGGCAAGACGTCACTTCTCGAAAGCATTCTCGCCGCCACCGGCGCCGTGCGCCGCAAGGGCACGATGAAGGACGCAAACACCATCGGCGACGCGAGCGAAGAAGCCCGCGCCCGGCAGATGAGCACGGAACCGAACATCGCCTCGACGGCGTATCTGGACGATCCCTGGACCTTCGTCGATTGTCCCGGTTCGATCGAACTGATGCAGGATACCCACAACGTCTGCATGATCGCCGACGTCGCCGTCGTGGTGTGCGAGCCGGAGGCGTCCAAGGCGATCACGGTCGATCCCGTGTTGCGCTATCTGGCCGAGCGGAAAATCCCGACCATTCTGTTCGTCAACAAAATGGACGCGGCGGCCGGCAGCGCGCAGGAAATCTTCGAGGCCTTGCGGGAGGTCTCCGATCGGCCGCTGATGCTGCGCGAGGTGCCGATCGTGACCGGCGAGGCGATCACCGGCCACGTCGATCTTGTGAGTGAGCGGGCATTCAAGTGGAACGAGAACGAGGCATCGGACCCGATCGAACTGCCTGCCGGCGTCAAGCCGCTCGAACAGGCGGAACGCGCCAAACTGCTCGAATCGCTCGCCGACTTCGACGACACTCTGCTCGAAAAGCTGCTCGAGGACCAAGTGCCCTCGCGCGACGAGATTTACCGCTATCTCACCGACAGCCTGCAGAAAGGCGAGATCGTGTCCGTGTTCTTCGGCTCCGCCGAGCGCGACAACGGTATCACGCGCCTGTTGAAGGCGCTGCGCCACGAGGCGCCGGGCGTCGAGGGCGTACGCGCGCGGCTGGGCGTCGCGGCGCCGAAGGCTGAACCGCTGGCCCAGGTGTTCAAGACGATCCACGCGCCGCAGATCGGCAAGCTGTCGTTCGTGCGCGTGCTGGCGGGCGAGGTCAAGGACGGCATGAGCCTGAGCGGCGTGCGCGTCAGCGGTATTCTCGCCGCGCTCGGTCAGAAGCATGACAAGCGGGGCAAGGCCGTCGCCGGCGACACGGTCTCGTTCGGCCGGATGGATGAGATCGCGACCGGCATGGTGCTCTCCGAATCGGGCGGGCTTGCCGCCGGGAACTGGCCGGAAATTCTAAAGCCGGTGTTCTCGCTCGCGATTCACGCCGAGGACCGCGGCGACGAAGTGAAGCTCAGCGGCGCGCTGTCGAAGACCGTCGACGAGGACCCGTCGCTTTCCTACGGTCCCAACCCGGATACCGGCGAGTTGCTGCTGTGGGGGCAGGGCGAGATGCACCTGCTGATCGCGCTCGACCGCCTGAAAAACCGTTACAAGCTCGCCGTGCGCGGCACCCGGCCGCACGTCGCGTATAAGGAGACCATCCGCAAGCCGGTGTCTCAGCACGGCCGCCACAAGAAGCAGAGTGGCGGTCACGGCCAATTCGGCGACGTGCATCTCGATATCAAGCCGCTGCCGCGCGGCACCGGCTTCAACTTCAACGATTCGATCAGCGGCGGCGTGGTGCCGAAGCAATACATCCCGGCGGTGGAATCGGGCGTGAAGGATTACATGGCGCACGGGCCGCTGGGGTTCCCGGTGGTCGACATCGCCGTCACGCTGACCGACGGCCAGTACCATACGGTCGACAGCTCGGAAATGGCGTTCAAGCAGGCGGCGCAACTCGCCATGCGCGAGGGCATGCCGAAGTGCAATCCGATTCTGCTCGAGCCGATCTATCAGGCGAGGATTTCCGTGCCCTCCGAGTTCACCTCGAAAGTGCAGCGCCTGGTCTCGGCGCGGCGCGGCCAGATTCTCGGCTTCGACGCGAAAGCGGGCTGGAAGGGCTGGGACGAGGTCATGGTGCAGTTGCCGCAATCGGAGATGCACGATCTGATCATCGATTTGCGCTCGCAGACCCTCGGCGTCGGCACCTACGACTGGAGCTTCGATCATCTGCAGGAGTTCAGCGGCAAGGACGCGGATAAAATCGTCGCCGCCCACAACGGCGCGGCGCCGCAAGCGACGTGAACGAGCGGCGTAAGGGAGCCTTGAAGCCGCCGGTTTATTGATTCAAGTTAAAGACGCCGGCCCCGCGGGCGGGCATAACCGAACGACATCAACAACCGGAGACTCCCCATGGCAAGCGATACCCTTCATGCCCCCCGTTCCGTTCTGTCGAAGAAAACCCTGTCTTTGCACCACGCGATCGTGTCGCTGATGGAGGAACTGGAAGCGGTCGACTGGTACCGCCAGCGCGCCGACGATTGCCAAGACGCGGCCCTGAAGAAGATTCTGCTCCACAACATGGAAGAAGAGATGGAGCATGCCTGCATGGTCCTGGAGTGGATTCGGCGCAACGACAAGGCGTTCGCCGCGCAAATGGAGGAAATCCTGTTCAAAAAAGGTCCGATTTCCGGCGATCACGCCTAACCGGCTCTGCCGGTGGCGGCTTTTGCTCGCCGCCGTTTCCCTGTGCGCGAAAAAAAACTGCCGGGACCCCGAAGGGTCCCGGCAAGTTCAACAGGGAGGCTTCACGTCTGGGAGACGCAAGGACCCAACATGGGTTGAGCCCTTCTTTCGGGCGTCGCGCCCGAAACTTGGAAACTCGTCGATGCTGCAGTGCAATACTGCGGTGCAACATCATCAGGTTTCTATATAAGGCAGGAACCCTGGGGTTGGAAGGAATTTTGTATCAGCCCCGATATGCATTTTGTGCATAGCACAAAGACCAGCCACAATCCCAGGCAAATCAAGGCTTTAATTCTTATTTATTCTAAGTTTCAACCGCCGATCCGGCCGTTCTGGGCGGGCGATTTGAGGCCGTCCTGGCCGATTTCGCCGATCAGAAAATCCCGGAAAACCCCGATCCGCTTGGAGTGGCGGAGCTCCTCGG
>JAVJPD010000095.1:0-3440 GCA_040216475.1 Rhodospirillales bacterium | reverse complement strand
CGTGCCGGACGGCGCGCTCCTGGTGCTGCCGCCGGATTACAGCCTGGTGCCGATGGCCGCCGTGCGCGCCCTCGTGCGCCGGAAGATCAAGGACCTGCATCTGCTGTTCACGCCCATCGGCGGGCTCGCGGGCGATATCCTGATCGGCGCGGGCTGCGTCAAAACCCTCGAGGCCGCCGCGCTGAGCCTGGGCGAGGCGGGCCCGGCGCCGCGCTTCTCGGAAGCCGCGCAAAACGGCACGATTACCATTAAGGATTCGACCTGTCCGGCGATCCATTCGGCGCTGCAGGCCTCCGAGAAGGGCGTGCCGTTCATGCCGCTGCGCGGGGTGATCGGCAGCGACGTTCTCGCGAACCGGCCCGACTGGAAGGTGATCGACGATCCGTTCGATCCCGAGGGCGGGCCGATCCTGCTGCTGCCCGCGATCCGGCCCGACGTCGCGGTGTTTCACGCGCCGCTCGCGGATGCCGACGGCAACGTGTGGATCGGCAAGCGCCGCGAACTCGTCACCATGGCGCACGCCTCGAAGGAAACCCTGGTCACGGTCGAGCGCGTGCAGCGACCGAGTTTGTTGGACGATCCGATGACGGCGGCGGGTACGCTGCCGGCGATGTACGTGTCGGGGATTACGGAAGCCAAGGGCGGTTGCTGGCCGCTCGCCTTGCCCGGTTATTACAAGGCGGACCCGAACGCGATCCGGGATTACGCGCAACAGGCGAAAACCCAAGCCGGATTCGACGACTGGCTGCAGCGCAACGTGATCGACCGGCAAAGCCAGATGGCGCAGCAGCAATGAGCGATTACAATCAAGACGAATTCCTCATCTGCGCGACGGCGCGGCTGCTCGACGGCGTCAGCCACGTCGCGGTCGGCAACGCGTCGCCGGTGCCGGGCTCGGCGGCGCTGATGATGCGCGAACTCACGCAAGGGGCCTTGCGGGTTTCCATGATCGCGGGCGACGCCAACAATCCTTTTACGGATGGAGGAAGAGAACTGTTCGATTGCGCGGGGCAGGGGCGCATCGAGGCGTTCTTCCTCGGCGGCGCGCAGATCGACGGCGAGGCCAACCTCAATCTCGTCGGCACCGGCCCGTATCCCAAGGTCGAGAAGCGCTTTCCCGGCTCGTTCGGCTCGGCGTACATGTATTTCGTGGTGCCGAAGGTGATTTTGTTCCGGCCCGAACACACCCGGCGCGTGTTTGTGCCGAAGGTGGATTTCATCAGCGCGCCCGGGGTGAGCGAACCCGGCGTCTACCGCCCCGGCGGGCCGTACGCCCTGGTAACGGAATTGTGCATCATGATGTTCGACAGAAAAAAGAAGCGGTTCACGCTGGCGTCGGTGCATCCCGGCCGCACGGTCGAGGAGGTGCGCGACAATACCGGCTTCGAGTTCGATGCGCCGAAGAAAGTGCCGGAAACGCGCAAGCCCAAGGCGGAGCACTTGCAGCTATTGCGCGTGAAAATCAGCCGCGAGATCGCCAAAACCTATCCCGAATTTTCCCGGCGGGTGTTCGGCGCGGCATGATCCGTCTGGCGGATCGGATGCCGGACATCTATAATACGTCATTCAGTTTTGCGTTGTGCCCTGCCGGTCAAGCGGGAAGACGGTCGACATGCCGGTAGAACGGTTAAGCGCCAGGAGGCCGCGATGTCCGATCCTGCCGAAGCGACGCCCAAGGCTCCTGGGTCACCCGACCTGCTGACGCTCGTCAAAATTTTTATCGTCATCGGCGCGGTTGCGTTCGGCGGCCTTGGCGCCACGGTCCGGCTGCTGCAACGGGAACTCGCGGAGAAGCGCAACTGGCTGCAGCCCGACGACATCGCCGAGGCCATGGCCTTCACCAAAACCTTGCCCGGCTCTACCGGCGTGCAGATCGTCACCTTCCTCGGCTGGCGGCTGATGCGCTGGCCCGGCGCGTTGACGGCGACCGTCGCTTTCCTGTTTCCGTCGCTGGCGACGATGACGGCGGCGGCGGCCGGCTTCGCGTTCCTGCCCGATGCGCCGTGGGTGAAGGGCGCGATCAACGGCGTTCTGGTGGCCGTGGTCGGGCTGCTCGCGATGGCGATCTGGCGGCTCGCCCAAAGCGCGGCCAAAACGCCGCTGCTGGTCGGCGTTTTGGTGACGGCGGCCGTCGCAGGCTTCTTCGTCAACGTCGCCTTCGTCGTGCTCGGTGCCGGTTTGTTCGGGCTCGTCGTGCGTCAAATACGCCTGAGGACACAACATGGTTGAGCTGGCGCTTCGCTTCCTGATCGTCGGTGCGCTCGCCTTCGGCGGCGGCGGCGCGGCGCTGCCCCTGGTCGAACAACTCACCGTCGAGGAAACCGGCTGGCTGAGCCACGAGCAGTTCGCCGTCGGCGTCGGGCTGTCGTACGCGACGCCGGGGCCGATCCTGGTTCTCGCCGCGTTCGTCGGCCAGCACGTGGGCGGGCTGGCCGGTGCCGTGGTGGCCTCGACGGCGGTGTTCGCCGTTCCGGTCCTGCTCGCCGGTCTGGCGGCGCAACTGCTCCACTACTTCCGCGACGTTCCCTGGCTCGCCGACTTCGGGCGTTTCGCCGGCGCCGGTGCCGTCGGCCTGCTCGCCGTCACGCTGTATTCCTTCGTCAGGCCCGTGATCGCGCTGGAGCCGCTGTTGCTGCTCGGCGCCGCCGCCGTGGCGTTCGCCGACTGGCGCGGCATATCGCCGGTGCTGTTGATCGTTATCGCCGCCGCGCTCGGCGCCGGAGCGACGTTTCTGCCTCAGATTTAACGGATCAGAATTCCGATTACGCCCGCCGCAGCGATGGCGGCAAAGGCGAAGGCGACGTTGCGCGCCAGCGCGCCGCGCGCGATCACGGCGACGAGGCCGCCCTTGACGGCGAGGTTGCTGATGGCGGCGATGACGATGGCGGCGCTCGCCGTGCGTGCATTCAATCCGGTTTCCGCCATGTTCGCCATGGAAAGCGTGATCGCGTCCACGTCCGCCAGGCCCGACACGGCGGCGAGGCCGTACAGGCCTTGCTCGCCGATCCATTGCTTGACGGCGTGGGAGAGCAGCAGGATCGCGGCGAGGAACGCGCCGAATACGACTGCCGAGCGGAGTTCCGACGGATTCGGCAGCTCCGTCGCAGGCGGCTCGGATTTGCCGTGCGCGCGCAGGCCGAGGAACACGGCGACGCCGGCCGATGCGGCCGCCATCAGGCCGAGCGGCACGGCCAGGATCGGCAGCAGGGCGGGGTTGACGATGCCGATGATAACGAGAATGCGCACGAACGTGATTCCGGCCGCGATCACGATCCCCGTCGCCAGGACCGGCTCCAGGTTTTTCTGTACTGCGCCGAGACGGGCGAACGCCAGAGTCGTCGCGGTCGAGGAGGCGAGGCCGGCAAGCGCGCCGGTCATGAGGGAGCCGAGGCGCGGCCCGGCGATATTGATGGCGACGTAGCCGAGGAACGACAGCGCCG
>JAVJPD010000094.1:0-3104 GCA_040216475.1 Rhodospirillales bacterium | reverse complement strand
GCTTCTCGATGTCGGAGCCCTTCTTGCCGAACACAACGCCGGGACCCTCCGTGTGAATCGTCACCGCGGCCTTCTTCGCCGTGCGCTCGATCACGATGCGCCACACGCCGGCCTGGGCCAGACGCTTGTTGATCAGCTTGCGGATCTTTAGATCCTCGTGCAGCATTTCCGCGTACTGATCATCGGCGAACCAGCGGGAATCCCACGTCCGGTTGATGCCGAGCCGCAACCCGATCGGATTGACCTTCTGTCCCATTAAGCTTTCTCCTCACGTTCGCGGACCACAAGCCGCAAATTGCTGAACGGCTTTTCGATCCGGCCGACCCGGCCCCGGGCCCGCGGACGCCAACGTTTCATCACGAAACTCTTTCCCACCGTTGCCTCGGCCACGAACAGCCGGTCGACGTCGAGTTGATGGTTGTTTTCAGCGTTCGCGATCGCCGACTCGAGCAGCTTCTTGACGTCGTTCGACACCCGGCGATGCGAGAACTGCAGCTCGGCCAAGGCCGCGTCGCAATTCTTACCCCGGATCGACTGCGCCACCAGGTTGAGCTTCTGCGGGCTCACTCGAATCTGCTTCGCGATGGCCAGCGCCTCGTTATCCTTCAGATCACGCGGTCTCGATTGCTTTCCCATGACTATTCCCGTTTCGCTTTCTTATCGCCGGAATGCCCCATGAAGGTGCGGGTCGGCGAAAACTCGCCGAACTTGTGGCCGATCATGTCTTCGGTCACCAAAACCGGGATGAATTTCCTACCGTTGTAGACGCCGAACGTCAGACCGACGAACTGCGGCAGGATTGTCGAGCGGCGCGACCACATCTTGATGACGTTGTTGCGTCCCGAGGCGCGCGAGACCTCCGCTTTCTTCAAGAGAAAGCCGTCGACAAACGGTCCTTTCCATACCGAACGAGCCAAGTCTGTCCTCCTACTTTCGACGATGACGGCGGCGCATGATCAGCCGGTCCGTCTTCTTGTTCTTACGCGTGCGTTTACCCTTGGTGGATTTGCCCCACGGCGTCACCGGATGGCGGCCGCCCGAGGTCTTGCCTTCACCGCCACCATGGGGGTGATCGATCGGGTTCATGGCAACGCCGCGGACCGAGGGGCGCTTGCCGAGCCACCGGTTCCGCCCGGCCTTGCCGAGTTTCACGTTCTGCTGATCGGGGTTCGAAACCGCGCCGATCGTCGCCATGCATTCCGCCCGGACCATCCGGATTTCCCCGGAGCTCAAGCGCAACTGGGCGTAGCCCTGATCCTTGCCGACGAGTTGGACATACGTGCCGGCGGAGCGGGCGATCTGGCCGCCCTTGCCCGGCTTCATCTCCACGTTGTGGATGATGGTGCCGACGGGAATGTTCTGCATCGGCAGCGCGTTGCCCGGGCGAATGTCGACGTTGCGGCCCGATTCGATCGTATCGCCGATCCGCACCCGCTGGGGCGCCAGGATATAGGACAACTCGCCGTCCTCGTAGCGAATGAGCGCGATGAACGCCGAACGGTTCGGATCGTATTCGAGCCGCTCGATCGTCGCCGGCATGTCGAACTTGGCCCGCTTGAAATCGACGATGCGGTAGCGCCGCTTGTGGCCGCCGCCCCGGCGGCGCGCCGTGATGCGCCCGTTGTTGTTCCGCCCGCCCTTCTTGCGCAGGCCTTCCGTCAGCGTCTTCTCCGGATCGCCCTTCCAAAGCCCCTTGCGGCTGACCAGAACGAGCCCGCGCCGGCCCGGCGTTGTCGGTTTGAATTGTTTTAGAGCCATAACGCTTTAAACCCCCGTCGTCACGTCGATCGAATCGCCTTCGGCGAGCGTCACGATCGCTTTTTTCGTATCGACCCGCTTTCCGACGTCGCCGCGGAACCGCTTGGTCTTGCCCTTCTGGCGCGAGGTGTTCACCGCGGTCACCTTAACCTTGAACAGGTTCTCGACGGCGGCCTTGATCTCGGGCTTGCTCGCGTCCAACGGCACCTTGAACGACACTTGATTGTGTTCGGACAACAAGGTGGCCTTTTCCGTAATCATCGGGGAACGGATGATCTCGTACATCCGGCCCTGACTCGGCGTAACTTTCTTGGCGTGCGGGCCGCTCATTTCAAACGCTCCACGAGTTTGGCGACGGCATCCTGCGTCAACACAAGCGTGCCGCTGCGCATGATGTCGTAAACGTTGGCTCCGGCACTCGGCAGGACATTCAAACCGACGACGTTCGAGGCGGCGCGGGCAAAATTCGCATCGACCGCCGCGCCGTCGATGATCAATGCCGACGACCAGCCGAGATTGCCCAGGCGCTGGGTCAATTCCTTGGTTTTCGCATCCTTGAGCTTGGCGGCGTCGATCACCACCAGGCTGCCGTCGGCCTGCTTGGCCGAGAGCGCCGCCCTCAGCGCCAAGCGGCGGACTTTTTTCGGCAGACAATGCGCATGGTTGCGCACGACGGGGCCGAACGCCACGCCGCCGCCGCGCATCTGCGGCGCTTTTTCCGAACCGTGACGGGCGCGGCCGGTGCCTTTCTGCTTGAACATTTTCGCCGTGGTGCCGCGAACCTCGCTGCGCGCCTTGGCCTTGTGCGTCCCGGCGCGGCGTTTCGCCAGCTGCCAGCTGACCGCGCGGGCGATCAAATCGTTGCGCACGGGCATGCCGAAGACGGCATCGTCGAGATCGATGCTGCCGACCTTCTTGTTATCGAGACTGATGACGTCGCATTGCATGACCGTCTAGTCCTTCTTTTCCTCTTCGCCGCCTTCCGGGGCGGACTGTTGTTGTTCCGGCGCTTCGGCCGAGGCCTGTTCGGCGGCGGGCTGTTGTTCCTCTGTCGGTTCGGCCGGTGCTTCCGGTACCGCGGCGGCTTCGCCGCCGATCAGGGCCGCCGGAAACGGCAGATCGTCGGGTTGGGCTCTCTTGACCGCATCGCGCACGGAAACGTAAGAGCCCGCCGAACCCGGTACCGCGCCGCGAACCAGAATCAGGCCGCGCTCCGGATCGGTTGCGACCACTACCAGGTTCTGCGCCGTCACCCGGCGATCGCCCATGTGGCCGGCCATTTTCTTACCCTTGAACACCTTGCCCGGGTCCTGGCACTGGCCGGTCGAGCCGTGGGCGCGGTGGCT
>JAVJPD010000093.1:0-4469 GCA_040216475.1 Rhodospirillales bacterium | reverse complement strand
CCTTCTCTAAACAGCCATCTTTCCGAAAAAAAACCCCACGCCGAAATCAACCGGCGTGGGGCTTACTTATAGCACCGAAAATTACATACCGGCACCGGCTTTCATGATCTTTTCGAACTTCTTACGTTCCGCCGGACCGTTCTTCATCAGGTATTCCTCGGACACGGCGATGACCTTATCGGCATCGAACACGTGCGGCGGACGCTTATGCTTCATCTTCACGTCCTCGCGCACCGGCGGATAGGCGCCGATGCTCGTGATGAGCCCCTGGCCTTCCTTCGATGTCTCGAAGTCGATCCAGAGCTTGGCGGCATTCAGATGCGGCGCGCCTTTACAGATGGCGACACGGCTGTCCTTTACCAACAGGCCCGACTTCGGATATACGAAATTAACCGGCTGGCCATTCTTCTTCATCTTCGCGACCGAATGTTCGCTGCCCGGCAGGGTGATCAACACCTCGCCCTGAACCAGCAGCTTGGCCGCCGTCGAGGAGCTTTTGACCATCAGCGGTTTCAGCTTCGAGAGCTTCTCGATGTAGCCCCAGCCGTATTTCTGGACAATGGCCGACAGGAACAGACGGCCCGGACCGGACGATTTCGGATTCATCAGGCCGATCTTGCCTTTCCATTTCGGATCGAGCACGTCTTCCCAATCCTTCGGCAGGTCTTCGGCCTTGACGTGCTTGGTGCTGTAGCCGAGGCCGTAATAGGTCATGCGGGCCGGCATGGTGATGCCCTTCTCGTCCTTGGTGCCCTTGCGGGTATTATCCCAGTTCACCGACTTATACGGCTGCAGCAGGCCCTTTTCGTTCCAGACGATGAACAGGCTGCCGTCGCCGGCGGAAACGATATCGCACTTCAACTTACCGGCCATGCTTTCGGCCGTAATCATCCGGCTGATGCCGCCGGTGCTTTTACGCGTGCAATGGGTCTTGATTCCGAATTTCTTTTCGAACCGCTCGCACATTTTCTTGAGAACCTTACGGTTCACGCTGTGATAAACGACGATTTCGCCTTCTTTTTTGGCAGCTTCAACAAGGCCTTTGTCGTACATGTCGGCGGAAACAGGCGCGGACGCCCCCGCCAACGCGAATACGGCTGCAGCCGCTCCCATGATGAATTTGCGAAACATATCAATGCCTCCCTTGAGTTCTACGACATGCCGTCACTTCCATAACGACAGGATATTGCGATTATGATTATTCTTATTCACAACTAGATCGGATCATGATTTGTCGGAAACATTCCTTGAATTCCGACAAATCATGTGAATCCGATCTACATTAATATTCCAGAGCAGATTCACATGGATTCGGATCGCCGATCCCCATGATCTGCTCTGAAGTAAGTATGCCGGGTTCACCTGGTGAATTCAATGGTTCGAGGGGTGACACCAAGGCAAAATCTCGAAACCGGCGCTGACAGCGAAGAACGATTTTCGTTAATGCCGTTCAACGTTCGAAATTTGTTTTGTACAGTGAACCGAGCGCCCTGAATGCCTCGTCCGGCAGCTCTCCCAAAACGGAAGCGCCGAGAGCCTGCTCGAGTTGATCGAGATCGGCGACGCCGGTATCCACACACGAGATATACGGATTCGAGAGCGCAAAACGCAACGCCGTTTGCGCGCGCGAACCGTTCCCGTTGCCTAACAGATCGAATACCGCGTGCGCTTTCTTCGTCTCCATATCCAAGTCGGTGTCGGCCGTGATCATGCTCTCGCGGCCGTGTCGCGTATCGGTCGCGAGCACGCCGGCGGCGAACGCCCGGATCACGATGATCCCCATGTCCTGCTCCCGGCAAGCCTCGATCAGGCGATCGAAATTCTGGCCGGTCCAGGCCGGCGGCATGGCGTGCGCCGCGCTTGGGTTGAGCATGTTGTAATAAACCTGAGCCGTATCGAAGACACCGCTGCGTACGACGTCATGAACCGCCGACGTTTCCCCCAGCGCCGTGATGCCGATGAATTTGCACAGGCCCTGCTCCTGCATCCGCCTCATCCCCTCGGCCACGCCGTTCTTTCCCAAAAGATGCTCGACGGCGATCAAGCGGCCGTCGACCTTGGAACCGATGCGGTTGTGCAATTGATAAATATCGACGGACTTACGCCGTAGGCGCTTGAGGCTCGCCTTCAAATTGCGCTCGATGGCGCCGGGTATGTCGTTCAACTCGTCGGGCTCGATGCCGACCTTGGTTGAGATGTAAGGCTTCTCCTTCATCTCCTTGAGAAGAATGCCGAGCGCCTCCTCTGATTTACCCTTGCCGTATCGGAACGCGGTATCGATCCAATTGATGCCGCCGTCGAGCGCACGGCGCAGCAATTGCCGTTGGGCCTCGCGGTCGCTGCCGGTGTAAAGACCGCTGACGTTGCCCGCCCCCAGAATCAACTCGGAAACCTCGATGCCGGTGCGGCCGAACCTGCGGTATTTCATCGCGCCGATCCCCGATCTTATCCGGCGGCGCGGGCGAACACGCACTCCACCACTTCCTTGATGCGCCGGTAATGCCCCAGACATTCCTGCACGGTGGCGCTGCTCAGTTCCGATAACGAGGGATGTTTTTGGCCCGGCACGATACCGCGCGCGTAGCGATGCCGTGTTTTCTCGATCACGTGCAGCGCACGCATCAGCTCCTGCAAAGGGATCGGCACTTTCGTATCGTCCCACCCCTCGGGCTTCGGTTTGTAGCTGTGCGTCAAATCGAGCGTTTCGTCGGTGATCTTGTTGGCGTGCAGCGCCGCGTTCATATAGTTCGTCCCCGCCATCATCAGCGATTCGATGACGGCCAGCCTGTCCGTTTCCGGGTCCAGCTTGGCGAGCACGGCATCGAACTCCCGCGCCACCTTGAAATGCTCGTCAATACGCATGATTTGTCCTCCCCATGGGAGCATTGTAGCACTGTTTACCGCGCTGGCGAATCCGGCACGGGGACAACGAAGCATGGACAATCCGCTGCCTCAGGGGGTAAAATTTCGGCCAATCGTAACCCCCTATATCGGCGGCAAGACCGAACCCATTGGAGGACTTCATCATGCCCGACGACCACGCTATTGACGATATCGACGAATCCCGGCGGATGCGCGAACGCTACGGCGTCCCCGAAGGCGCGCCCGGCGAAACGATGGGCGTATACGGTCCGGTCTGCCGGGCCGGCAAACCGAAGTTCTTTAATTTGCGCACCCGGCTTCTCGAGGACGGCCGCAGCATCGAGCCCCTCGCCGAAACGGAGAATCTCTGGACCTGGCTGAAGGTCTACGCCTCGGGCGGCGAAAACACCCTGCACGCCCACACCAAGGAAGACCACATGTTCATCGTGCTGAACGGGCGCGGCAAATTCTACGGCCCCAACGGCGAGGTCAAGGAACTGGGGCGCAACGAAGGCCTGATGCTGCCGGCGGGCAGCTTCTACAACTTCCACTGCTCGAGCGAGGAACCGCTGGTGTTGCTCCGCGTCGGATCACGAGCCGAGGAAGGGCCGATCAAGGACCGCATCGGCATCGACGGCGATCCGTTGCGCGGCGGCACCAAGGAAAACAAATTCAAGCCGCCGGTCTACAGCGACACGTATTACGAATAAAGCGGGTTGAATCATGCCCGACACGACACCGGAAACCGTCGATACGGCGCCAATGGGGCTCAAGGGCCCGCGCGTCCAAGGAAAGAAGCCGGCATTCTTCAAACTGGCGACACAGCTCCTGGACGACGGGCGGCATACCCAACCCCTGGCCGAGACCGAGAACCTGTGGACCTGGATGCGGGTCTACGCCTCAGGCGGGGAAAACACCCTGCACATGCACAAGTACGAGGATCATTTCTTTCTGATCCTCGACGGCAAAGCCATCTTCTACGGCCCCAACAATGAGCAGAAGGAACTCGGGCGCAACGAGGGCATCATGCTGCCCGCCGGCACCTATTACTGGTTCCATTCCTCGGGCGAGGTGCCGCTGGTGATGCTGCGCTGCGGCGCCCAGGCTGGCGACGGCTCGGTCAAGGAGCGCATCGGGATCGACGGCAAATTCCTGCACGGCGAAAGCAAGGAAAACAAATACCGCCCGCCGGTCTATCGCGATGGCGCCACGTATGAATAACGGTACCCCCATCAGCACGGCGACGGCCCGCTTCATCGCCGAGGCGCAAACCCGCACTTACGACGACGAGACCATCGACTACGCTAAACGCTGCCTGGTCGATTGGACCGGCGTCGCCGTCGCCGCGCACGACCAGCCCCTTGCCGCGGTGATGCCGCACGCCCGCGACGTCATGGGCGCCGCCGGGCGCTCGCCGATCGTCATGGGCGGCATGGTGTCGCCGACGAGCGCCGCGCTGATCAACGGCGCGCTGTCGCACGCCCTCGATTTCGACGATACCCACCCGGATGCCTTGGGCCACATCAGCGGCCCGACCTGGGCGGCGACGTTGGCCCTGGCGGCCGACCGGAACGCCTCCGAGACCGATGCCCTCAACGCCTTTATCA
>JAVJPD010000092.1:0-10133 GCA_040216475.1 Rhodospirillales bacterium | reverse complement strand
TTGCTGGAGGCCCGCTGGCTGTGGGGCAGCGAGCAGGTCTTCGAAAATTTCCGCGCGTGTTTCCATAAGGAGATCGTCGCGTCTGGCGGCAACCATTTCGTCGAAGCGAAACTCGCCGAACGCGACGAACGCCACGAGCGCATGGGCGATACCCGTTACGTGCTTGAGCCGAACATCAAGGAAGGCAAGGGCGGCCTGCGCGATCTGCAGTCGCTCTTCTGGATCGCCAAGTTCATCTATCAGGTCGACGGCGTGCCCGATCTTGTCGCCAAGGGCGTGCTGACCGAGGAGGACGCCAACCGGTTTTCCAAGGCGCAGAGTTTTCTCTGGACGGTCCGCTGTCATCTTCATTATCTCGCGGGCCGGCCCGAGGACCGCTTGGGCTTCGACGTGCAGACCGCGCTCGCCGCGCGCATGGGGTATTCGAACCGCGCCGGCGCGAAGGGCGTCGAACGGTTCATGAAACATTACTTTCTGATCGCCAAGGACATCGGCGATCTTACCCGGATCTTGTGCGCGGTCCTTGAGGAAAAGCAGAAGAAGAGCCGGTTCCGCCTGCCGTCGTTCTCGTTCAAGAAGTTCAGCGTGCCCGGTTTCGCGAGCGACGGCAGCCGCCTGTTCGTGACCGACGGAAAAACGTTCGCCGATGCGCCGGTCAATTTGCTGCGCCTGTTCGAGGAGGCACGCAAGAACCGCCTCGACATTCACCCGGACGCGCTGCGCCTGGTGACGCAAAGCCTCGACAAGATCACCCCGGCGCTGCGCAGCGATCCCGAGGCCAACCGATTGTTCATGGACATGCTGACCGCGCGCCGGGATTCGGAACTGGCCTTGCGCCGCCTGAACGAGTCCGGCGTGTTCGGGCGCTTCGTCACGGATTTCGGCCGCGTCGTCGCGCAGATGCAATACGACATGTATCACGTTTATACGGTCGACGAGCACACCATCCGCGCGATCGGCATCATGCACCAGATCGAGAACGGCGAGCTGAAGGACGATCATCCGCTCTCCAGCGACGTGATCCACGAGGTACAGTCGCGCAACGCGCTCTATGTCGCGATCCTGCTGCACGATATCGCCAAGGGTCGCGGCGGCGATCATTCCGAGCTCGGCGCCAAGATCGCGCTCAAGATGGGGCCGCGTCTCGGTCTTGACGAATGGGAAACGGAAACCGTGGCCTGGCTGGTGCTGCATCACCTGGCCATGAGCATGACCGCCTTCAAGCGCGATATCGAGGACCCGAAAACCGTCGCCGACTTCGTCAACCTGGTGCGCTCGCCCGAGCGATTGCGGTTGCTCTTGGTGCTGACCGTCGCCGACATCCGCGCCGTCGGCCCCAACGTCTGGAACGCCTGGAAGGCGGGCCTGCTGCGCGAATTGTACGAGCGGGCGTATGAGGAAATGACCGGCGGCTCCAACGCCGAGCGGTGCACCGTGCGGGTCGCGACCGCGAAGGCGGCCCTGCGTGCGCGCCTGCCCCATTGGAGCGAGGAAGAGGTCGAGGGGCATCTCGCGCGCGGCTATCCCAATTACTGGCTCGCGTTCGACACCGAAACCCATTGGCATCACGCGCATCTGATCCGGCTCGCCGAATCCAAGGGCCTCAATCTGCATATCGAAACCCGCGTGCAGCCGGACCGGGACGCGACCGAACTGGTGATCTATACGGCCGATCATCCCGGCCTGTTCGCCAAGATCGCCGGCGCGATCGCCCTGACGGGCGCCTCCATCGTGGATGCGAAGATCGTCACCATGGCCAACGGCATGGCGCTCGATACGTTCTGGGTGCAGGACGCCCAGGAGGGCGCCGTCACGAGCAAACAGAACCTGAATAGGCTGTGGAAGCGGATCGAGGACGTGCTCTACGGCAAGGTCCACCCCAGGCCGGAATTGCAGAAAATCCGCGAGCGGACGATGCCGAGCCGCACCCGGGTCTTCAAGGTGCCGCCGCAGGTGTTCATCGAGAACAAGGCCAGCGCGACCTACACGGTGATCGAGGTCCACGGCCGCGACCGCCTCGGCTTCCTGTTCGACGTGACGTCCGTCTTGACCGACCTCAATCTTCAGATCGCCTCGGCGCACATCTCGACCTACGGCGAAAGCGTCGTCGACGTGTTCTACGTCAAGGATGTGTTCGGCATGAAGATCATGCAGGACAGCAAAATCAAGCAGATCCGCCAAAGGCTGCTCGATGCGATCGAGCCGTCGGCGAAAGACGACAAAGACAAAGATAAAGTGGATAAATCCGGCAAGCCCGATATGGCCGCCGCCGAGTAGGCCGGTCCCGCCCTCATGATCCTCCTGCGTTCCATTGCAACCGTCGGCGGCCTGACCATGGTCAGTCGGGCGTTCGGGTTTCTGCGCGATATCCTGATCGCGGCGCTGCTCGGCGCGGGCATGATGGCGGACGCCTTCTTCATCGCCTTCAAGCTGCCGAACCTGTTTCGCCGCCTGTTCGCCGAGGGCGCCTTCAGCGCCGCCTTCGTGCCGATCTTCGCCGGCTTGATCGAGGACGGGGGCAAGGACGGGGGCAAGGACGCCGCGCGCGCGTTCGCCGATCAGGCCTTGAGCGTCCTTCTGTGGTTTTTGCTGGCGCTGGTGATCGTGTTCGAACTTGCCATGCCGTGGGTCATGCTCGGCTTCGCGCCGGGCTTCACGGATGAGCCGGAGAAATTCGCGCTCACGGTCGAGCTCACGCGCATCACGTTCCCGTATTTGTTGTTCATCTCGTTGGTTTCGCTGATGGCGGGGGTGTTGAATTCGCTGGGCCGGTTCGCCGCCGCCGCCGCAACGCCGATCCTGCTCAACGTTTGCCTGATCGGCGCGATCGTCGGCCTCTCGGGCGCGCTCGGCTCGCCGGCGCACGCCTTGGCCTGGGGTGTGTTCGGCGCGGGCATCGTGCAGCTTCTCTGGATGCTGGCCTTCTGCCTGCGCGCGGAGATGCCGCTTCGGATCGGCCTGCCGCGCCTGACCCCGGGCGTGCGCCGGCTGATCCGCCGCATCGTGCCGGTGGCGATCGGCGCCGGGGTCTACCAGGTTAATTTGGTCGTCGACATGGTGATCGCGTCGCTGCTGCCGTCGGGCTCGGTGTCGTTTTTGTTTTTCGCCGATCGGATCAACCAATTGCCCCTCGGCGTCATCGGCGTCGCCGTCGGCACCGCGCTGTTGCCGCTGCTCGCGCGCCAGCTTCACGCGGGCGAGGCGCAAGCGGCAATGCACAGCCAGAACCGCGCGTTGGAATTTTCGTTGCTGCTGACGGTACCGGCGGCGGCCGCGCTCGCGGTGATCGCCGAGCCGGTCACCGCCGTTCTGTTCGGGCGCGGCGCGTTCGGCGCGCCGGACGTCGCGGCGACGGCGGCCGCGTTGGCGGCGTACGCATACGGCCTGCCCGCCTATGTTCTAATCAAGACCCTGGCGCCCGGCTATTTCGCGCGCGAGGACACCAGGACGCCGGTGATGATTTCGGTCGTCTGCCTCGTCGTCAATTTGGTGCTGAACCTGATTTTGATGGGGCCGTTCCTGCACGTCGGCATCGCCATCGCGACCGCCGTGTCGGCCTGGCTCAACGCTGCCCTGCTGGCCCTCGTGCTCAAGCGCCGCGGCCATCTGGTTTTGGACGCGCGCCTCAAGAGCCGGTTCGTACGCATGGCGCTGGCGGTCGCGGGCATGACGCTTGCCCTGGTGTTCGTCGAGCCGTATCTGGCCGGATGGTTTGCGGCCGGCGAAGCCAAGCGGGTCGCCGCGCTCGCGGGCTTGGTCGGGATCGGCCTCGCGGTCTTCGCCGCGCTTGCCGCCGCCTTCGGCGCGGCGCGGCCGTCCGATCTCAAGTCGCTCAGGGCAGCCGGGAGGGCAGCGAAGTGAACGGCCAAGTAACCGCCCGGGCTTGACCCCCTACGGCAGAGAGGCCATAACCCTGGCGCCTTAATTAAAGCGATCGAAGGCGAGACCGATGAACCGCATCTTTTCGGGCATTCAGCCGACCGGCAACCTGCACCTCGGCAACTACCTCGGCGCGATCCGCAACTGGGTCGACCTGCAGGCGGACAACGAGTGCCTGTTCTGTCTGGTCGATCTGCACGCGATCACGGTGTGGCAGGAGCCCGAAGAGCTTACGGCCAACACCCGCGAGGTGACGGCGGGCCTGCTCGCCGCCGGGCTCGACCCCGAGCGCAACGTGATCTTCGTGCAGAGCCAAGTACCGGGCCATGCCGAATTGGCGTGGATTTTCAACTGCGTCGCGCGCCTGGGCTGGCTCAACCGCATGACCCAGTTCAAGGAGAAGGCGGGCAAGCACCGCGAGAACGCGTCGGTGGGCCTGTTCGCCTATCCCAACCTGATGGCCGCGGATATCCTGTTGTACAAGGCGACCCACGTGCCGGTCGGCGAGGACCAGAAGCAGCACCTGGAGTTGACCCGCGACATCGCCCAGAAGTTCAACAACGACTTCAAGACCGACTTCTTTCCCGTCGTCGAGCCGCTGATCTTCGGCCCGGCGACCCGGGTGATGTCGCTGCGCGACGGTACCAGCAAGATGAGCAAGTCGGACGCGTCGGATTACTCGCGCATCAACATGATCGACACGGCGGACGACATCGCGCTCAAGATCCGCAAGGCCAAGACCGATCCGCAGCCGCTGCCCGAAAGCGCCGAGGCCTGCGAGGGCCGCCCCGAGGCCGCCAACCTGATGGGGATTTACGCGGCGCTCGACGGCAGGACTCTCGATGACGTGTGCGGCGAATTCGGCGGCGGCTCGTTTTCGGATTTCAAGCGCAAGCTCGCCGATCTGGCGAGCGCGAAGCTCGCGCCCATCCAGGCGGAAATGCGCCGTCTCATGGGTGATCCCGCTTACGTGGACGGCGTGTTGCGATCCGGTACCGAGCAGGCCCGCGCGCTTTCCGAGCCGATTTTGCGCGACGTGCACGGGATCGTCGGCTTCCTGCGACCGTAAATTTTTGTTTTTCCGGATGTTTTCACAAGAGCCGCCCTGGCGGGCCGGAATCGCGCGGCCTTGACCGCGCCGCGATCCCGCCTATTTATCCACGGTGTCCGGCGGCCCGGAAACCGGAGGATTGAGCCGGCGTGCAGGGATTACATCCCAGCCGCGGTCCTTATTCGGCCCGTTATGGGCCGGGGCAGGAATAAAATCGGCTGGTTGCCCGGGAGCGAATCGATTAGACAGTGGGCAGCCGGCTTACAGGTTCCATCGCTTTGGGGAAGACGAAGGAAAACGATAGGGACGAAATGATGAGCGGTAATGGTTCATTAATCGGCACGAACGATTCTATTCGTCGGTCGTGTTTTATTTTTTTCAGCGAGTCATGAAGTTCGAATACGGTGCGATAAGCGTACTGGGCTGCGTCGTTGCGACCCTGGTAGGGTTGAATATTATGATGCCGCCCGACAACAGAACCGCGTTGCCGGATGCGCCATTCGACATGGTGACGGCGGCGGGTCCGCACGCGCCGTCGTTTGACGCTTCCGGCAAACAGACCGTCCGGCATCACGCCAGCGCCGATTCCCTGTGGAACGCCTATCGCCGGATGAATTACGACTTCAAGGAAGTCCTGGAAAAAGGCGCCCCCGTTCCCCGCATCTCCCTGCCCAAGCTGCCCGCCGATTTGGACAGCATCGCGGAAATCGACAAACGCAAGGCGATCTTTTTCAAAACCGTCCTGCCGCTGGTGCTCAAGGTCAACGAGCAGATTCGCGCCGACCGGCGTCGCCTGTGGCAAATCCGTTACCGTCAAAAAACCGGCATGTCGCTCTCGCCCGTGGACCGGTTGTGGCTGTCGGTGGCTTCGGAACGCTATAAGGTCAAGAGCGCCGATCTGAAAACCCTGTTTACGCGTATTGATATCATTCCGCCGTCGCTGGCCTTGGCGCAGGCCGCCGAGGAAAGCGGCTGGGGCACGTCGCGGTTCGTGCGCGAAGGCAACGCCATCTTCGGGCAATGGACCTTTTCGGCCGAGCGCGGCCTCGAGCCGCGCGAGCGCGAGGACGGCAAGACGCACGGCGTCAAGGCGTTCGACAGCCTGATCGAATCGGTGCGGGCCTATATGCACAACCTGAATACGCACCGGGCCTACCGGGATTTCCGCAAAACCCGCGCGGCGTTGCGTCGGGTCGGCGCGCCGCTCGACGGCTTGGTCCTGGCAACCAAGCTCGAACGTTATTCCGAGCGGGGCTGGGAATACGTCCTCAACCTGCGCTCCATCATCCTCGGCAACAACCTGCGCGAGCTGGACGACGCCCGCTTGCACGGCCAGGCCGCACCCGAGGAAGAACCCTCGGTCTAATCCGCCGTTTCCGCCCTATCCCTTCCGCGGCAAGTAAAACTGGCGGCCGAACCAGTGCCAGCGCCCGTCCGCGCCCGGCAGGGTGCAGTTCAGGCGCGTGCGCCCCGGCGGGAACGCTTTGTCGATCCGAACCTCGATCCGCCGGGCGCCGAGCTGCGTCACGGCGGCCCGCCCGGCGTGGGAGGAATAGCACGACAGCCGTTGCAGGTTCTTGATCGGGGCGGCGACCGTGAAGCCGACGGCCGGCGGATTGATCTTGCCGATCATCGGGTCCTCCGGCGTGATGTCGGTGACCGGCAGGGCGATGGCGTCGACCGCGAGCTTGAATCGCGCCGCGGTGCCGTAGGTCTCGTTCATGGCGAAACGCGGCAGGTAGTGAAAATCGGCGGTCCGGTCGATGGCGCCGGAGTGCTGCCCGAAGGCGACGGCGAACCCTGCGGCCTTAATGAGCCGGATGGTTGCGAGCGAGGCCTCGCCGTAGGGGTAGGCGAAAATCTTCGGCACGAAGCCGAGCTCTTCCTTGAAGCGTTTGCTGGCCTGCTCGATGTCGCGCCCGTTGCGCGCCGCGTTCTGATCGGCCATGTGCAGGTGCGACGCGGTGTGGTGGCCGATGGTGACGCCGTCCTTGACCAGGGTGCGGATCTGATCCCAGGTCATCATGTTGACGAGCTTGCGGTCGATGTGATCGGTCGAAACGAACACGGTGAATGCCAGCCCGGCCTTTTTCAGGCGCGGCCAGGCTTCGGTGAAGGTGGAGCGGTACGCGTCGTCGATCGAAATGCCGACGGTGCGCTCGGGCAGGGATTCGCCCTTGCGCAGTTTTTCGACGATTTCGGGCAGGGGCAGGACCGTGTATCGGCCCGATTTGAGAATATCGATATGGGCCTCGAACTGCTCGAGCGTGATGTTGGTCGCGGGGAATTTCCGCTCGCCGAAGCGGTGATACATCACGACGACCGCCGAATGGGCGACCGTCTCCGCCGCCGCCGCGGTCTCGGGCGGGGCGGCCGCCGCCGGGCCGGCGGCGAGGAGCAAAAGGACAAAACGAAAAAGCATCCGCGCGCGGCGCGGCGCACGAAAAGCACTCTCGACGCGAGGGCCGGTGAATGTGATCATCAATCAGCACCGTTCAGTTAGGGTTCCGGATGTTGTTCATCTTTGGGGTCCCTAGAACACCGGTCATCATACCGGTTCAAGTTACTGAACCGAAAGCATAAATTATGAAAGGAAAGGAGGCCGCCGTGGCCCGATCCCGATCCCCCGCCACCGGCGCCGCCACCGGCGCCACCCCCGGCGCCACCCCCGCCACCGGCGCTCTCGACGCCGGCGCCCTCGACCGGCTGTTCCGCGCGGCCCGGACGCACAACGCCTGGCGCGAGACGCCGGTCACGGAAGCGATGCTTCGCGCGATCTGGGATCTCGCGAAGATGGCGCCGACCAGCGCGAACTGCAGCCCGGCCCGGATCGTGTTCGTGATGTCGCGGCAAGCCAAGGAACGCCTCAAGCCGGCGCTGATCGAGGGCAACGTCGCCAAGACCATGGCCGCGCCGGCGACCGCGATCATCGGCTTTGATCTCGACTTTTACGAGCATTTGCCGCGGCTGTTCCCGCACACCGACGCGCGCGCCTGGTTCGCGGGCAACGACGCCCTGATCGAAACCACCGCGTTTCGCAACGCCACCCTGCAGGGCGCTTATTTCATCATGGCGGCCCGCGCTCTCGGGCTCGATTGCGGGCCGATGTCCGGATTCGACAACGCGATGGTGGATCGGGAATTCTTCGCCGGCACGAAGATCAAATCGAATTTTCTCTGCAGCATCGGCATCGGCAACCCCGAAGGGCTGTTTCCGCGCAGCCCGCGTTTTGACTTTGAAGACGTCTGCCGGATCGCGTGAGCGGTGACCGGTTACGGGCCCGGCGCCATCATTCGCTTCGCCAGCGCGGTATCGCTGATCGTCGGCAGCCGGCGGGCGTCGAAGAGCTGATAATGCCACCATTCGTTGCGGTAAAAATCCCACCCCGCCGAGGTCATGATGCCGAGCAGCAGGGCGCGGTTCTTCTGCGCCGGGGCCGGAATGTCGAGCGAGCCGTGATGGGCCTTTTCGCTGAAATCGTCGAACGGGGTGCCCATGTCGAGCGCGTGCCCGGTGCCGTCGATCAAGGTCAGATCGACGGCGGCGCCCCGCGAATGGGGCGAGCCGCGGCACGGATCGGCGATATAGTTCGGGTCCGGGGTATGGTTCCAAAGCGCCCATTGCGCCTCGACGGGACGGAAGGCATCGAAGATCCTGAGCCGGTAGCCGAGCACGGCGGCGAGGCCGCGCGCCTTGATCAGCAACTCTTCCGCCTCGGGGTGGAGATAACAATGGGCTTGCGTATAGATCGGCGCGCCGGTGAAATTTTCGAAGGTCGCGTAGGCGAGATCGATATCGACGTCGTGGGTTTGCGGAGTGATTTCGATCAGGGCCATAAACGCAGTATAACCGATGCACCTTGGTTCTGACACGCTGGAACGGAAACGGTCATGAGCGAAACCGAAAGCCCCGACGGTCTTTGTCTGCTCGCGTTCGATACCGCGACGCGCGGCTGCTCGGCGGCGCTGTGGCGCGCGGGCGGGATCGAGGCGTCCCGCGCGGCGGCGATGGAGCGCGGCCAGTCCGAAGCGCTGCTGCCGATGATCGAGGCGGTCATGAACGAGGCGGGCGCCGGCTACGACGATCTCGACGCCATCGCCGTGACGATCGGTCCCGGCGCCTTCACCGGGCTTCGCATCGGCCTTGCGGCGGCGCGCGGCATGGCCCTTGCCGCCGCCTGCCCCGTCATCGGCGTCGGCACGCTGGAAGCCGTCGCGCGCGGCGTTCCCGAAAGCGAGCGATCGGATCGTCGCATTCTCGTCGTGCTCGATGCCAAACGCGCCGATCATTACGCGCAAACGTTCGCGCCCGACCTGTCGCCGCTGAACGAGCCCCGGGCGTTGCCGGCGGCGGCCATTGCGGCGCTCGTCAAGGACACGCCCGTCGTGTTGGCGGGCGACGGCGCGGCCCTGATCGAGTCGGCGCTGGACGGCGCGGGCGTGGATTATATCGTGAGCACGGCCCCGGGGATTCCGGACGCGGCCGCCGTCGCGGCGCTGGCGGCGGCACGCTGGAGCGCGGGCGCGCGGCCCGAAAGCCTGCCGCGGCCGCTTTATTTGCGCGCCCCCGACGTCAGCGGCCCGGCGGCAAGAACGGCGGCAAGAACGGCGGCGGCCGCGAAGCCGTCATGATCGTCTGCGCGTCCGTCCACGTGCCGGTCCTGGCGGAATTGTACCGGGCCTGTTTCGAAACGCCCTGGCGGGAAAAGGATATCGCCGAAATTTTAGCGATGCCCGGCGCGTTCGGGTTGATCGCGTCCGTCGCCGATGCGCCCGCCGGTTTCATCCTGGCGCGCGGCGCCGGCGGCGAGGGCGAGATCGTCACGCTCGGCGTTCTGGCGCCATACCGCCGCCGCGGATTGGCGGGCGCGTTGGTGCGGGCCGCCGAAGAGGCGCTCGGGCAGGCGGGCGCGGATCGGATATTCTTGGAGGTCGCCGAAACCAATGCGGCGGCGCGGGCGCTTTATCGGGCGCTCGGCTATCGCGAAGCCGGCCGCCGGGCGGGCTATTACCGAACGCCGGCAGGGCCCGTCGACGCCTTGATCCTGCGCGCCGATCGCGGCGGCGATCCCGACTAACTATGATCGGCTCTAGGCGCCGCCTTTCGCACGATCAACAGATGCACCCCGTTTGCTTCCCCGTCCGCTTCCCCGTCCGGATTTTCGGCCTCGAGGCTGAGCACGGCGTGGCCGAGATCGCCGAGC
>JAVJPD010000091.1:0-3169 GCA_040216475.1 Rhodospirillales bacterium | reverse complement strand
GGGCGCAGGCAATCGAGCGAATCCGCGAACGTGTCCTTGCCGACCGAGTCGTAGACCACCGGCACCTTCGCGCCGTCGGTGATCTCCTTGACCCGCTCGGGCACGTCCTCGCTCGAATAATTGATCGTATGTTCGCAGCCGTTCGCCCGCGCCAGCTTCGCCTTTTCGTCCGAACCGACGATGCCGATCACCTGCGCGCCGATATATTTCGCCCATTGGCTCAACAACAGCCCGACCCCGCCGGCGGCGGCATAAAGCAAAATCGTTTCGCCTTTTTTCACCGGATAGGTGCGGCGCAGGAGATAGGAGACGGTCATGCCCTGGAGCATGATCGAGGCGGCGGTCTTGTCGTCGATGGCGTCGGGCAGCTTGACGAGCACCCGCGCCGGGATCAGGCGCGCCTCGGCGTAGGCGCCGACGGCGGGGGAATAGGCGACGCGGTCGCCGGGCTTGAAATCGCCCACACCTTCGCCGACGTCTTCGACCACCCCGGCGGCTTCCGTGCCGATGGCCGACGGCAGCTCGACGGGCAGCGGATACAATCCGGTGCGGTGATAGACGTCGATGTAATTGAGCCCGATCGCGGTCTGGCGCAGCCGCACCTGACCCTTGCCGGGCTTGCCGACCTCGACGTCCTCGTAGAGCAGCTTATCGATGCCCCCGTGCTCGTGAATGCGAACGGCTTTCGTCATGGTTCCTCCCTCTTTGATCTTATTGCCTTGCCGTTGTGGTGTTGTGCCGAATGGCGAAATGAATGAGCCGCTCAAGCGGCGAAACCGTCTTTTGCGAACAGCGGATTGAGATGCGCGCCGTCGAGACCGGATCATGATTTATCGGAAACGCCGTTCGGTTCCGATAAGTCATGTGAATCCGATCTCCATTATAATTCAGGGCTGATTCACATGGTTGTCGGAATCGCCATTGATCAAAAGCGGAGACCCGACAACCGTGACCCGCTCGTGACGCAGCAGGGTTCGTTTGGTCTCGATCCCGCCGCCGCCCGTGTAGCCCGTCAACCCGCCGCCGGCACCGACGATGCGATGGCACGGCACGACGATCGGCAGCGGGTTGCGCCCGCACGCCATGCCGACGGCGCGCGGGCCGCTTTGCAGACGCTTCGCGACGTCGCCGTAGGTTTCCGTCTTTCCGTAAGGAATCGTCCGCATGTGTTTCCAAACGCGCTTGAGAAACGGCGTGCCGTTCGGCGCCAGCGGCAGATCGAAGGTTTTCAGCCTGCCGTCGAAATAGGCTTCGAGCTGATTTTGCGCCTCCAACAGAAGCGATGTTTTTTTCGAGGCCGGCGCCTTGCCCCATTCGATGGCGATGAGGGCGGAGTCCTCCTCGAACACGGTCAGGTCGCCGAACGGGCTCTTGAGCGAAAGATGCGGCATGGGCGGTCGGTCGAACCTCACAAATCGGTCATGGCGGCGCGCAGTTCCTTCGCGTCCGTTACCGGCAGGCCGCAGGTGGTGCCGATACAAACGTAGGCGGTGGGCTTGCCGTCCTTGGCCGGCTTGCCCGCAGCCGGGTGCCCGGGCGGCAGGGATGCGCGCGGGCCGACCTGCAGCACGATCCGGTTCGGCGCCGGCGCGGCGAACGCGGCCTCGATCAGCTCTTGAGGCGAGCTCTTTCCGCCCGGAGAAACGATAACCGTTTGCACGGCGCTTTCAAGCAGCTCGTAACCGGCCAGCAGGGACGGCATCGCCATCAGGGGCCGCACGTCTTGGCCGCAAAAGGCGCGCACGACGTCTTCGGCGCGGCGCCGGTAGGCGTCCTCGCCGGTCAGGTAAAACAGCCGCGCCAACACCTCGACCATGACGCCGTTGCCGGCGGGCGTCGCGTTGTCGTGGACGGTTTTGGCGCGCACGATCAGGTCGGCGGTATCGTCGGCGGGGAGAAAATAGCCGCCCTCGATGGGGTCCCAGTGATGGGTGTCGGCGCTCGCGGCCCAATCGCGGGCGTGCTGCAGATAGGCCGCCTCGCCGGTGACTTCGTACAGGATCAGCGCGGCCCGGCTCATGTTAGCGTAATCGTCGATCACGGCCGGATGTCTGGCTTGTCCGGCGCGCCAGGCGTGAAACAGCCGCCCGCTCCCGCCCATGTGCCCGCTCATGTTCGCGACCACAAAAGAAAATGCAGCCCTGGCGGCGTCGATCCACGCGGATTCTCCGAACGCCGCGCCGGCGCCGGCGAGGGCGGCGATCATCAATCCGTTCCAGTCGGCGAGCACCTTGTCGTCCCAGGACGGCCACACGCGACGGTTGCGGACCGCCAAAAGTTTTTCCCGCGACGCTGCCAGCGCGTCTTCGTAAGCGGCATCGCCGAAGCCGGGTTTCTTCGTGCGGTTGAGAATGTTCTTGCCTTCCCAGTTGCCGTAGGGCGTAACGTCGTAGGCGCCCTTGAAGGCCGCCGAGTCCTCGCCGAGAATGTCGTCGATCTCGGTTTCCGACCAGACGTAGAACTTGCCCTCCTCGCCCTCGCTGTCGGCGTCGTAGGCGCTGGCGAACGCGAAAACGCCGTCTTTTCCGCCCTCCACGCGCATTTCGCGCAGGGTCCAGGCGACGGTTTCGCGCACGCGGGCGGCATAGAGGGGGCTCGCGGTTTCCTGCCACGCCTCGGTCAACAGCTCGATGAGCTGCGCGTTGTCGTAGAGCATTTTCTCGAAGTGCGGCGCCAGCCAGATCGGATCGGTCGAGTAGCGGGCGAAGCCGCCGCCGAGATGATCGTAGATGCCCCCCTGGCAAATCTTGTTGAGCGTCAGCAAAACAGGTTCCCGGTAAAGTTGTGAACCCGTGCGTTTATACCCGCGCCAAAGAAACCTGAAGAACGTCGGCTGCGGAAATTTCGGCGCGCCTTTGGTGCCGCCGTGCATGGGATCGACGAGCCCCAAGGCGAGGTCGGCGACCTCGTCCAACCGTTCGCGCGACAACCCTTCGCCGCCGTTGGTCTTGGCGATGCCTTCGAGGCCGCCCATGAGCGCGGTCACGTTTTGCTCGATCCGGTCCCGGCCCTCATCGAAGGTTTTCGCGATGGCGCGCAGGATGTCGGGAAAGCCCGGGCGACCGTAGCGGGGTGCCGGCGGAAAATACGTGCCGCCCCAAAACGGCTTGGCGTCGGGCGTGAGGAACATGGTGAGCGGCCAGCCGCCGTGTTCGCCGAGCATGGCGAG
>JAVJPD010000090.1:0-7201 GCA_040216475.1 Rhodospirillales bacterium | reverse complement strand
CGAACCCGAACGCGCCGGAAATCCGTTGTCACAACGCCTCGGTTTCCGTCATCGGCGATACCGCGTATGTTGTCTGTAACGAAATTCTCAAGGACAAGGGCTTCCTGATCGCCACCAACATCTTCGTGCGCGAGGGCAGCCTTTGGAGAATGATCCATCATCAGGCCGGCACCGCGCCGCCGCCGCCGAGAGAAGCCCTGCAAAGCGACCCGGAACCGATGCAATAAGGCCCGAACCGACGGAATTAAGGCCCGAACCGACGGAATAAGGCCCGAACCGACGGAATAAGGAAAGACCGTGCGAAAACTGAAGATGACGATCGGCACCGTCGACATCCGTGCCGAACTGTTCGACACCCCGACGGCGGACGCGATTTACGAGGCCCTGCCGTTCGTCTCGTCGGCCAATACCTGGGGCGAGGAGGTCTACTTCGCGACGCCGGTCAGCATGAGCCGTGAAGCCGGCGCCAAGGACGTGGTCGAGGCGGGCGAGCTGGCCTTTTGGGTCGAAGGCGACTCGATCGCGATCGGGTTCGGACCGACGCCGATCTCGCGCGGCGACGAAATCCGCCTGGCAGCCCCGACCAACATCTGGGGCCGCGCGCTAGACGACGTGCGCCGGCTCAAATCCGTTCCTTCAGGCGCGCCGATCCGCGTCGAAGCTCTCAACGATCGATAACCGGACACTCGACATGAACGCTCCCGCGAAACGCGCCGCCGCCGCCCCGCATCCGCAACGCGAACTGCGCCAGGGCAACCGGCCCGAATTCATGACGATTCACGAACTCGTAAAGAAGGCCCGCCGGAACCTCAACGATCAGGTGTGGGATTACCTGATGGGCGGCACGGAAACCGAAACCACGATGCTGCGCAACCGCCACGCGCTCGATACCATCGCATTTCGCCCGCGCGTGCTGCACGACGTTTCCGCCATCGACGCCTCGGGCACCCTGTTCGGCCACAGCCTGCGCATCCCGGTCCTGTTTGCGCCGGTCGGGCAGATGGAACGGTTCCATCCCGACGGCGCGGCGAATTCGGGCAAGGCGGCGGGCGAATTCGGCATCGCACACATGCTGAGCTCGCTGACCGCACCGACGCTCGAAGAGGTTGCCGCCGTATCCGGCGACAACCTGCGCATGTTCCAGCTTTACACGCGCGGCGACGCGGATTGGATCGAAGGCTACATCGAACGCATCAAGGATCACGGCTACTCGGCGTTCTGCCTGACCGTGGATTCGGCTTATTACTCCAGAAGAGAACGCGTGCTGGCGCGCGGCCACGTCACCACGTTCCGTTCACGCGTCGACGGCTTCGTCTATCAGACCCGGCTGAACTGGGACGACGTGAAACGCATCAAGGACACGCACCCGGACCTGCCGCTCATCATCAAGGGCATCGCCACCGCCGAGGATACCGAGATCGCACTCGAACACGGCGTCGCGGGAATTTACGTGTCCAACCACGGCGGCCGCCAGCTCGATCACGGCCGCGGCGCCATCGACACGCTCCCCGAAATCGCCGCCGTCGCCAAGGGCAAGGCGGCGCTGATGATCGACGGCGGGTTCTGCCGCGGCAGCGACATCGTCAAGGCGATGGCGATGGGCGCGGACGCGGTCGGGCTCGGCAAGATGCAGGGCCTCGCCATGGCCGCCGACGGCACGGCCGGCCTCGTGCGCCTGCTTGAACTTCTGGAAAAGGAAATCCTCACCTGCCTGGGGCTGATCGGCGCCACCTCGTTCGCCGAGCTCGACGCAAAGGCGCTCCTGCGCCGCGCCCCCGCCGTCACCTCCCCCGCCGCCCTCGGCGCCTTCCCCTTGCTGGATATCGAGGGCGAGGTTACCGGCGGGGGTTATGGGCAGGGCTATTAACGCGGAGACTATTTGGCCGGGCCGGAACCGTGTTATAAGGGCTGTCGGGTTGTTCCGGCCCGCCTTCTAGGCTATGTCCTAACCTGTCCAAAAAACGGCGTTCGCAACGCCCATTTCACCGAGGGAGGAAATCGCTCATGGCGCCCGATGAGACCGGCAAAGGTGCCCCCCAGCACTGGGAAAAAGACCTATCCGCGAAGCAGGGGCCGCAGTTCATGACCCTGCACGAATTCGCCAAAAAGGCATCGCAGCGCATTCCCGCGGGCGCCTGGGATTACCTGATGGGTGCCTCGGAAACCGAGACCACGCTCAAGCGCAACCGCATGGGCATCGACGCCATCGCGTTCAAGGCCCGGGTTCTGCGCGACGTGTCCGATATCGACTGCTCGGTCACGTTCATGGGCGACAAGATCCGCATGCCGGTGCTGCTCGCGCCCATGGGCGGCATCGAGTCGTTCGATCCCGACGGCGGCGCCAGCCCGGCCAAGGCCAGCGAAGCCTTCAACGTGCCGCACATGCTGAGCTCGCAATGCTCCCCCGGCCTCGAAGCCGTGGCCGAAGCGGCGAACAATCACAACATCTTCCAGCTTTACGTGCGCTGCCCGCAGAAGGAAGTCGACGACTGGGTCAAACGCGCCATGGACAACGGCTACAACTCGTTTTGCATGACCGTCGACTCGGCGCACTATTCCCGGCGCGAACGCGATCTGTCCAAGCGCTACGCCAAGAAATGGCGCCAGAAAGCCGCGACCTCGGGCATGAACTTCCAACGCGCCCTGAGTTGGGACGAGGTCAAGCACTACAAGGACAAGTTCCCCGACTATCCCCTCACCCTCAAGGGCATCGCCACCGCCGAGGATACCGAGATCGCACTCGAACACGGCGTCGAAGGTATTTACGTTTCCAACCACGGCGGCCGCCAGCTCGATCACGGGCGCGGCTCGATCGAGGTGCTGCCGGAAGTCGTCAAGGTCGCCAAGGGCAAGGCCACGATCTTCGTCGACGGCTCCTTCATGCGCGGTTCGGATATCGTGAAGGCCATGGCGCTCGGCGCCGACATCTTCGGCATCGGCCGGCTGGAGGGTTTGGCCCTCGGCGCCGACGGCGTGAACGGATGCATCCGCATGCTCGAGATTATCGAGGCCGAGATCAAGAACTGCATGGGCCTCATCGGCGTCACCTCCTTCGCCGAGCTCGACGAGTCCTACCTGATCCGCGATGCCAAGGTCGTCACGAAACCGCACCAATTCAGCGCGTTCCCGCTGCTGAACCTCGACGACGACGGTTATTCGCCCTCCATTTAAAGCCGACGACAGACGCAAGGAATTTCGAACCATGGCCGACGATTTCGACTCATCCCAGGAATACCTGACCCTTCACGAATTCGCCAAAAAAGCGCGGCTCAAACTGTCACCGTTCGTGTGGGATTATCTCTATGGCGGCGCGGAAACCGAAACCACGCTCAAGCGCAACCGCCTGGCGATCGACAGCATTGCCTTTCGCCCTCGGGTGCTACGCAACGTCGATAAGGTCGACACCTCCGTCACCGTGATGGGCAAGAAGCTCCGCATGCCGGTGCTGCTGGCGCCGATGGGAGGCTTGCAGCACTTCGATCCCGACGGCGGTGCCGCCGTGGCCCGCGCCGCCGGCCGCTTCGGCGTGCCGTTCATGGCCGGCTCGAACACCAAGCCCGGCCTCGAAGCCATCGCCAAGGCCGCGCCCGACGCGAACCTGATGTATCAGCTCTACGTAATGGGCGATCTGAACTGGGTCGGCGAGCGGCTCAAGTTGGCACTCGACTGCGGCTATAACGCCTTTTGCCTGACGGTCGATTCCAATCTCGGCAGCCGCCGCGAGCGCGACATCGCCAAACGCTACATCAAGCCCTGGCACACCAAGAACCATTACGATTGGCGCCCCCGGATCACCTGGGAGACCGTCGACTACATTCGGAAAAACTGCCCCGTGCCGCTGATCCTCAAGGGCATCGGCTCGGGCGAGGACGCCGCGCTCGCCATGCAACACGGCGTCGATGTGGTGTACGTCTCCAACCACGGCGGCCGCCAGCCCGATCACACCCGGGGGGCGCTCGACGTGCTGCCCGAAGTGGTCGACGCGGTCGGCGGCAAGGCATCCGTCTGGATCGACGGCGGCTTCCTGCGCGCGACCGACATCGTCAAGGCCGTCATCATGGGCGCCGAACTGGTCGGCGTCGGCCGGCTGCAGGGTTACGCGCTCGCCGCCGGCGGCGAAGACGGTTTGGTCCGCGCGCTCGAAATTCTTGAAAACGAGATGACCATCGATCTCGGCCTGCTCGGCGTCACCAAGTTCGCCGAACTCGACGAAAATTATCTCTTCCATAACGCGCCGGTCGTCACGGAGCCCCATCAGCTGAGCGCTTTCCCGCTGCTCAACATGGAGGATGAAGGCTACTAAACGTGTACACGGCGCTTTTCCCGAGCGGAACGAAGCGAGGCGCCGATTTCGGGATCAGGCTTTCCGGCCGATTTCCCGAATGAAGGCGCCGACCATGAGATCGTCGCCCATCTCGACCGGACTGAGGCTTATCTCGACGGGGAACTCGCGGCCGTTGGCGCCCAAAGCGTAAACCCCCAAACCGCTTCCCACCATTCTCGTCGTCATGCTGGCGAAGAAATCCTTCATCAGCCGGGTATGATTCTCACGGTAACGCGCCGGCATGAGCATATCGACCGGTTTCCCCAGCACGTCGATCCGATTGTGACCGAACAGGCTTTCGAACTGCTTGTTCACACGCAAGATCCGGCCACTGCCGCTGACGACGATGACCGCGTCCGGCACCGATTCCAAAAGCTTGAATAGGCCCTGCTGCGCCGCCTTGCGGTCCTCGATTTCCCGCTCGAGGGATTGATTGACGGCGACGACACGCGCCAGCAGCCCGTCCCGCTCCCGGATACGCCGCCATGATAGGGCAAAATATCCCGCCACCGTCGCCGTAATCAGCAGCCCGATGATCAGCGAACCCATCGGCAGCCAGGATCGGCGCAGCGGGAAATACGGATGGACCGCCTGCACGAGGATGGACCAACGCCGGTCACCGACACCGAAGGCGCTTTGCCACGCGGCATCGTAACGAATGTCGTCTATATCCTTGAACCCCCGAGACTGCGTCGAATAATGCGTATAGAGCAATCTTTCTTGCGGCGGCGCCGTTTCATCGATCAACTGCACGTTCAGATTTTTCGTCTTGCGCCGGCCCAACGCCGCCTCGACGACATTCCCCAAGCGAACGATCGCGACGGCAAAGCCCCGCAAAGCCTTCCGCCGTTGCGCGATCGTTTGCTGCGGCATCGCCGACCAATAGACGGGAAGATAAAGAATGACGCTGAAAAGACCTTCCTTCTCCTGAACCAGTTTAAGCCGCCCGGATACCGTCAGCCGTCCGCTGGCGCGTGCCAAATCGAGAATGCGGCGGCGATCCGGGGTCGCGCCGGCGTCAAATCCGATCGCTCTCTTGTTTTCCGCGATCGGCTCGGCATAGAGAACGGGAAAATACTGGTTGCGCTCTCCGGCACGAACCAAGGCGCCATTGGAATCGATCCCCCTGATCTCGAAATCCGTAAAACTTTCGGCTCTGACCTTGCGCACGAACGCCTCGCGTTCGTGGCGTCGAACGACGGGTACCCATTCCAAGGTCCGGAAGGATGACTTTTCGCTTAAGAATACGCCCGTGAAATCCCTGAACTCCTGGCGGGTCACCGTCTCCGAGTAATTTAAAAATCCCTGCAGGGCCTGCAGTTGGATAATCCTGCCGTCGATCGTGGACTTAATGACCTGCGCCTGATCCTGCGCGTCCCCGACGAAAATTTCGTGCAGGCGCACATCCTCGCGGACCTTCAGCGTGTAATAAGCGCCGATCGACAAGGCGATCCCGAACAGGGACACCGCCGCGATCGCAGCGATGGACCATAGATTCCTTGCCGCATGGGACTCCTCAGAGTGAGCCTCGGGCCCGTCCGGTGACAGCAACCCCCAACCTCCCCTATCGCCGCAGGCCTTGAGTCAACGAATAATATCCTATGAATCCAAGGACTATTATCACAACTCACGGTTCTATGACAGTGCTTTGGCAACGCCGATTCCAATACTGTGTGCTCGGCGCTCAATCGGGACAAATCGCCCTTAATTAGCGTTTTCTTTTCTACTTTTTTTCTCGCGCAGGGCGATGTAGGTGCTCGAGGCGAAGATCACGATCCCGCCGACCCAGGTCCAGATATCGGGCACCTCGCCGAAGAAAACGAATCCTAACCCCGCCATCCACAACAGGCGGACGAACTCGAGCGGCATCAATGCGGACAGGTCGGCGAACCGGTAGGAATGCGCCCGCGACAACTGCGAGATGTTGCCGAAGACGCCGATCAGGAACATCAGGAAAAGCTGCTTCAGGGTCGGCGCTTGCCAAAACGGCAAGGCGGCGACCAAGGTCAACGGCGTGATGAACACGGTCATGTAGATCGTCAACGTGACGCTGGATTCCGTCTTGGTGAGATTCTTGATGATGATGTGCGTCACCGACATCACCAAGGCGGACACCAACACCAAGACGGCCCCGGTATCCACGTCGGCGATGCCGGGGCGTAAAATGATGAAGGCGCCGATGAAGCCGATGATCAACGCCGTGATGCGGCGCGCCCGGACGGCTTCGCCCAGGAAAAGCGCCGCCAGAACGGTCACGAACAAGGGCTGGGTGAACTTCAACGACGCAACCTTGGCGAGCGGCGTCAGCTTGAGGGCCATATAGGTCATCAGAATGGCGCCGCCCTGCAACAAGCCGCGCAGAAAATGCATACCGAGCCGTTTCGTTTTCAACGGTTGAAGCCCGACGCGCAAGAACAACGGGCTAAACGTCAGAAACGCGAAAAAGGAACGGAAGAAGGCGATCTCGAACGGATGAATCTGCCGGGACAATCCGCGGATCAAGGCCTGCATGGCGGCCGCCGCGAACGCCGCGAATACCAGCAGGAACATCCCGCGCCCGTTGCTCGGCCGGGTCTGGCCGTAACCGAACAAACGAAACAGGGGGCGCGTGACGCGAAACAGCGGATTGATTTTCATCGTGCGACGATCATAACCCAAAGTCATCGGCGTAGAAGAATAAAGATAAATTCCGCCCCAATCTGCCAAGGGGATTGATTATCGCGGCGTCACCGGCGATGATGCGCCCCGCACCCATCGGCCTTGGCCGCTTCAAACTCCTTCGCCTCTCAAAGATAATAGGGAAAGAAAATTATGGCAGATGAGCTTTTATTCGAGGTCGCCGACAAGATCGCCACCATCACCCTGAACCGGCCCGAG
>JAVJPD010000089.1:0-2645 GCA_040216475.1 Rhodospirillales bacterium | reverse complement strand
GTCGGGCCTTCCATGGCGTCGGGTAGCCAGGTGTGCAGGCCCAACTGCGCCGATTTGCCCATCGCGCCGACGAACAGCAATAGGCAGATAATGGTCAACGCATGGAACTCCGCGCCGAAGATGTTCAGCGTCGCGGCAGCCTTGCCGGGCGCGGCGGCGAAGATCGTGTCGAAGTGAATCGACTGAAACAGCATGAAGACGGCGAAAATGCCGAGCGCGAAGCCGAAATCGCCGACCCGGTTGACGAGAAACGCCTTGATCGCCGCCGCGTTGGCCGAGGGCCGGTCGTACCAGAACCCGATGAGAAGATAAGACGCCAAGCCGACGCCTTCCCAACCGAAGAACATCTGCACCAGGTTGTCCGCCGTCACCAGCATCAGCATGAAGAAGGTGAACAGGCTCAGATAGCTAAAGAAGCGCGGCCGCGCCGAATCGTGATGCATGTAGCCGATGGAATAGACGTGAATCACCGCCGAGATGCAGCTCACCACCAGCAGCATGACCGCCGTCAGGGCATCGAGCTTCAGCGCCCAGGAAATCTCGAAGGCGCCCGAGTCGATCCAGGTGAACCAATGAACGGTCCGCACGTTGTTCGCGATGGCGACGTCGTAAAAAACGAATATCGAACAAACGGCCGCCAGGATCATCGCGCCGCAGGAGGTCAGAAACGCCGCCCGCTCCACCTTCTCCTTCGCCGCCTTGTCCTCCGGCACGACGAACGACAGGCACCCGGCAATCAGGGCGCCGATCAACGGCAATAGAACGTTGAGAGTCGCCATCCGTCGTTATCCTTTCATCGCGTTGATGTCTTCGACCTCGATCGTGCCGCGATTGCGGAAGAAGACCACGAGGATGGCAAGGCCGACGGCGGCCTCGGCGGCCGCTACCGTCAAAACGAACATGGCGAAGACCTGCCCGACCAAGTCCTGCAACTCGGCCGAAAACGCCACGAAGTTGATATTGACCGCAAGCAGCATCAATTCGATGGACATCAGAATGATGATGACGTTCTTGCGGTTCAGGAAAATACCGAAAATACCGAGCGCGAACAGAATGGCGCCGACGGTCAGGTAATGGGCGATACCGATTTCACCGATTTCCATGTCAGACCCCCTGCCCCGGTTTGATGTCTCGGATTTCGATGGTGTCCTCGGGCCGGCGGCGCAATTGCTCGGAAATGTTCTGGCGGCGCACGCCGGGACGGCGGCGGTAGGTCAGCACGATGGCGCCGATCATCGCGATCAACAGGATGAGCCCGGCCGCCTGGAACAGATAGACGTAATGAGTGTAGATCAGCTCTCCCAACGCATGCGTATTGGGGAGAATTTCCGGCGACGGCATCGGGGCCATGGCTTTCTTCGCGACCTTCGGCGCGAACGCCCAACCGCCCGCGACCACCAGCAGTTCGACCAGCAGGATCAGGCCGACCAATCCGCCGATCGGCAGATACTGCAGAAACCCCTTACGCAACTCCGAGAAATTGATGTCGAGCATCATCACGACGAACAGGAACAGCACGCCGACCGCGCCGACGTACACGACCACCAGGATCATCGCGAGGAATTCCGCGCCCATCAGCACGAACAATCCGGCGGCGTTGAAGAACGTCAGGATCAGGAACAGCACCGAATGCACGGGATTGCGCGCGGAAATCACCATGACGGCGGACGCCACGGCAATCGTCGCGAACAGATAAAAAGCGAGCGCTTGTATAATCATCCCCTTCCCCTCAAGAACACGCCTTAGCGATAAGGCGCATCCTGACGTAATCTCTCCGCAATCTCGGTCTCCCAACGCTCGCCGTTGGCCAGCAAGCGATCCTTATCGTATAAAAGTTCCTCGCGTGTCTCTGTCGCGAATTCGAAATTCGGCCCCTCGACGATGGCGTCGACCGGGCACGCCTCTTCACAGAAGCCGCAATAGATGCACTTCACCATATCGATGTCGTAGCGCGTGGTGCGGCGGCTGTCGTCGGGGCGCGGTTCGGACTCGATGGTGATCGCCTGCGCCGGGCAGATCGCCTCGCACAGCTTGCACGCGATACAGCGCTCCTCGCCGTTCGGATAACGGCGCAGCGCGTGCTCGCCGCGAAAACGCGGACTCAACGGCCCCTTCTCGAAGGGGTAATTCAACGTGACCTTGGGCTTGAACATGTACTTGAAGGTCAGGGCCATGCCCGTGACCAATTCCCAAAGCAGAAACGTGCGTGTGCCGCGATCGATGAAACTCATGACACCACCTTTACCCTCGCACCGGGGCCAGATCGAACATCACCAGGACGCCGGCGACGATCGCCACGGCGGCCAGCGACAGCGGCAGGAACACCTTCCAGCCCAGGCGCATCAACTGATCGTAGCGGTAGCGCGGAAACGTCGCGCGCACCCACAGGAACAGGAACAGACAGAACGAAATCTTCAAGGCGAACCACACCGGCCCCGGCACCCAGGTGAATGGCGCCACATTGATCGGCGGCCACCAGCCGCCGAGGAACAGAATGCTGGTCATGCCCGACATCAGGATCATGAAGCCGTATTCGCCGAGGAAGAACAGCGCGAACGTCATCGCCGAATATTCGACGTTGTAGCCGGCGACGAGTTCGGCTTCGGCCTCGGGCAGATCGAACGGATGGCGGTTGGTTTCCGCCA
>JAVJPD010000088.1:0-1679 GCA_040216475.1 Rhodospirillales bacterium | reverse complement strand
GTCTTCGGCTCGACCGCGACCTCGATCACGGGATCGGGAAATTCCATGCGCTCGAGAACGACGGCGCTGCTCGGATCGCAAATCGTGTCGCCCGTAGTGACGTTCTTCAAACCCGCCAAGGCGACGATATCGCCGGCGAAGGCTTCCTTGATTTCCTCGCGGGTGTTGGCATGCATCAGCAGCATGCGGCCGACCCGTTCCTTGGAGTCTTTTACCGTGTTGAGCATCTGATCACCGGTCTTGGCCGAACCGGAATAAATCCGGATAAAGGTCAGGGTGCCGACGAACGGATCGTTCATGATCTTGAAAGCCAGCGCCGCGAACGGTTCGCTGTCCGAGCTCTTGCGCTCGATGGGGTCTTCCGTGCCCGCCTTGACGCCCTTGATCGCCGGAACGTCGGTCGGCGCCGGCATAAAGTCGATGACCGCGTCGAGCATCGGCTGGACGCCTTTGTTTTTAAAGGCGGAACCGCACAGAACCGGCACGAACGCCAGTGCCAGCGTGCCCTTACGGACGCATTTAACGAGTGTCGCCTCGTCGGGTTCGTTGCCCTCGAGATAGGCCTCCATCACGGTGTCGTCATGCTCGACCGCCAGTTCGATCATTTTCTCGCGGTACTCGGCCGCCTGATCGGCATACTCGGCCGGGATATCGCCGACGACGAATTCGGCACCGAGGGATTCGTCCTTCCAAATGATCGACTTCATGCGAATCAGATCGATAATCCCGACGAATTCGGATTCCTTGCCGATCGGCAGCTGCAGCACGATCGGCTGCGCGCCCAGACGGTCGACGATCATGTCGACGCACCGGAAGAAGTCGGCGCCCATGCGGTCCATCTTGTTGACGAAGCAGATGCGCGGCACCTTGTACTTGTCGGCTTGGCGCCACACCGTTTCGGACTGCGGCTCGACACCGGCCACACTATCAAAAACGGCCACTGCGCCATCCAAAACCCGCAGTGACCGCTCCACTTCAATCGTAAAATCCACGTGACCCGGCGTATCGATGATGTTGATGCGATGGTCGCGCCAGAAGCACGTCGTCGCCGCCGAGGTAATGGTGATGCCGCGCTCCTGTTCCTGCTCCATCCAGTCCATGGTGGCGGTGCCTTCATGGACTTCGCCGATCTTGTACGAACGGCCGGTATAATAAAGCACGCGTTCCGTAGTCGTAGTTTTACCGGCATCGATGTGCGCCATGATGCCGATGTTCCGGTAATGATTGAGCGGGGTTGTGCGGGCCATGTCTTGATTAACTCCTGGGTACCATTACCAGCGGTAATGGGAGAACGCTTTGTTGGCTTCAGCCATCCGATGCGTATCTTCGCGTTTCTTGACGGCGGCCCCCCTATTATTGGCGGCGTCCAGCAGTTCCGAACACAGACGCTCGACCATGGTGTTTTCCGACCGATTCCGGGCGATTTCGACGATCCAGCGGATGGCCAGCGCCTGACGGCGCTCGGAGCGGACCTCGACCGGCACCTGATAGGTCGCACCGCCGACGCGGCGGGAACGAACCTCGACGGCCGGCTTCACGTTACCGATCGCATCGTGGAACACCTTGACGGGATCGCCGCCCGATTTCTTTTGGATCATATCCAGGGCGCCGTAGAGAATATTTTCGGCCGCAGATTTCTTACCGTCCAGCATCAGGCTGTTCATGAATTTGGTAAGGAC
>JAVJPD010000087.1:0-1735 GCA_040216475.1 Rhodospirillales bacterium | reverse complement strand
GCCGTCGGCGCGGGCAATGAAACAGCAGACCTTGGTCGTGCCGACATCCAGTGCCGTGATGAGCCCGTGGCGGGCCTTCGTATGAACGACACTTTTTCTCATGCTCACCGTGCTTTCCTCATCAACGTTTCCCCTCTCTCGAACGGCATCGCGTCCAAATCCTTATGTCTTGCGCCCGCGTGTGCCATTGGGCGCGCCGACGGACTCATGGTCGGCCGCGTCGGCGGGCTCCGATTTCGTGCGCACGATCAAACGATCCGGCTGGCGCAGGTCGAGCACCGTGACGTCCCGTTTCAAAACGCCGTGCTTACGCTCGTACTCGGCAAGCCGCCGCCAGGCCTCCAAAGGGCTGTCCTCGGGCAGGCGCACGTCGATATCTCCGGCCATGCGGATGTTCCAGCGCCGCTCGCCGACCCAAACGGCCGCTTTGACCTTGGGTAGCAACGCCGTTTCCGAATTCAAGACCTTGATGATCTCGACGGCGTGCTTCGGCGCCTTCTCGCCGACCACGACGAGCAGCTTCGAGAACCGCTCCAAATGCCGGCGCGTAATGACGACGCCCTGGGCGTCGATCAGGGCAAAACGGCGATTGTGCTGCCACAGTGCCAGCGGCTTGCGCTCCTCGATCTGCAGGTAAATGGTGCCCGGCAACTTGCGCTGAACGACGGCGCGGCGGACCCACGGCAGGGCCTCGACGCGCTTGCGGGCGGCATCGAGATCGAACGCCAGGATCGGCGCGCCGCGCGCCAGGCGCACCGCTTTCAGCAAATCTTCCTGTTCGGTCTCGTGCCGGCCCGTTACCAGAATGTCCTGCACCGTGAAGCCGAGTCGGCCGGACAGCGCGATCATCCGCCACTTCGCCTGGTTGGCCCAGATGTCGGCTTGACCCGACTTGACGGCCCACCAGCCGCCGCCGCCCAGCATGACCACCACCAGGAGGATCGCGCCCGGCAGCGCCCACGGACGGCGCCATAGCGGCACGACGCTTTTGCGCGGCCGCGCCTTCTGGGATTTGCTTTTCTTGTTTTTAACGCCGAACAGCTTCATTGATCGTACTCCGCGTTTTCGACCATCCAGGAAACGAGTTCGTTGAAGGAAATACCGGCGTGCGACGCCTGCTCGGGCACGAGCGAGGTTTCCGTCATGCCGGGCTGGGTATTGATTTCGAGCAAGTAAAACGTCTTGCCGTCGTAGCGCATGTCGGCGCGCGATACGCCGCGGCACCCGAGCGCCCGATGGGCGCGCACCGCGAGATCCATGGCTTCGTTATACGCCGCGTCGTCGAGGGGCGCGGGCAGCAGGTGCACCGAGCCGCCCTTGTCGTACTTCGCCTTGTAATCGTAAAAGCCGCGATCGGTGGTGATCTCGGTCACCGCCAGGGCCCGATCGCCCATGACGGCGACGGTGATTTCCTTGCCCGGGATGAAACGCTCGACCATCACGTGCGCGCCGAACGGCCAGGAGCCGTCCTTGAACGGCACGTCATCGTCATCCTCCTCGACGATATAGACGCCGACGCTGGAGCCTTCGTTCAACGGCTTGATCACGTAGGGCCGGGGCATCACGTCGCCGGCCAACACTTCCTCGCGCGTGGCGATCTTGTGTGCGGCCACGGGAATGCCCGCATGCACGAACAGGCGTTTGGCCATCGGCTTGTCCATCGCGAGCGCCGAGGCCAGCAGGCCCGAATGGGTGTAGGGAATGTCGAGAATATTCAGCAGGCCCTGCACGCAGC
>JAVJPD010000086.1:0-6378 GCA_040216475.1 Rhodospirillales bacterium | reverse complement strand
GGGCGAGAAGATCGACATCATTCAATGGTCTCCCGATCCGGCGACCTTCATCGTGAACGCCCTGGCTCCGGCCGAGGTGGCGAAGGTCGTGCTGGACGAGGAAACCCACCGCATCGAAGTGGTGGTGCCGGACGATCAGTTGAGCCTCGCCATCGGCCGGCGCGGCCAGAACGTGCGTCTTGCCTCGCAACTCTCGGGCTGGGACATCGATATCCTGACGGAAGCCGAAGAGTCGGAGCGCCGCTCCGAGGAGTTCCGGTCGCGCTCGCAGGCCTTTATCGACAGCCTCGACGTCGACGACGTGATCGCGCACCTGCTGGTGACGGAAGGCTTTACGTCGGTCGAGGACGTCGCGTTCGTGCCGATCGAGGATCTGGTCGACATCGAGGGCTTCGACGAAACCATCGCCCAGGAACTGCAAAACCGCGCGCGTGCCTATATCGAGGCGCGCGACGAATTGCTGGCGGAACGCGGCAGGGAACTCGGCATCCAGGACGATCTGGCGTCGCTCGAGGGCTTGAGCCCGGCGATGCTGGTGGCGCTCGGCGAGAACGGCGTGAAAAGCCGCGACGATCTGGCGGATCTTGCCAGCGACGAGCTGCTGGACTATCTGCCGGCGAAGTCGCTCACCGAAGAACAGGCCAACGCGATCATCATGGCGGCCCGGGCGCACTGGTTCGAGGGCGAGGACGCCCCCGCCGGCGAGGCGGCGCCGGCGCAAGACGCTGCGCAAGACGCTGGGCAAGACGCCAAGGAAGGCATCGGCGAAAACACGGGAGCGGCGAAGGTCGAGTAGCGAAGGGTGGAGCAAGGAAAGGCGTTGTTGGTGGCGAGCGAGTGCAGCGAAGACCGGCGTGATCCCCGGGGCGATGCCCTGGGCGACGACGGTCGCGATGACCGGGCGGCAGCGCGCGCGGAGGCCAAATCGCCGGTGCGCCAATGCCTTGCGACCGGCACGCGGCGCGATAAATCCGCGTTGCTGCGATTCGTCGTCGGCCCCGACGGCGCCTTGGTGCCCGATTTGAAGGAGCGCCTGCCGGGCCGGGGGGTGTGGCTGAGCGCCGAGCGCGATGTCGTGAAAACGGCGATCGCCAAGAAGCTCTTCGCCAAGGCGGCGCGCGCGCCCGTGGCGGTGCCGGCGGACCTGCTCGATCAACTGGAGCGCCTGCTGGTGCGGAGCTGTCAGGAACGTCTGGGGCTGGCACGCCGCGCCGGGCTGGCGGTCAGCGGCTATGAAAAGGCCCTGTCGCAGGCGGAAAAGGGCAAGGCGGCGCTGGTTTTGGTGGCCGCGGACGCCGGCGCCAACGTGCGCACCGGCGGTCTCGGGCCGGTCTTGCGGGTCGCCCTGAGCGCCGAGGAGTTGGGCGGAGTTTTCGATCGCGGCCGGGCGGTTTATATTGCCTTGTCCCGCGGGCCGCTGATGGAAAAAATCCGCGTCGAACTGGCGCGGCTGGCCGCGCTCCGGGGGGTGTCGATAGACGCATCCGGCGGCGGCGATCATAACGAACGATTGAGAGCGCATGGATAAGATGGCCGAAACGAAGGAAGAAAAAGCAACCAAGAAAGAAGAGAAGAAGCCGTTGACGCTGTCGCGGCCGGGCAAGCTCGAGCTGAAGAAGACGGTCGAGAGCGGCACGGTCCGGCAAAGCTTCTCCCATGGCCGCTCCAAGATGGTTGCCGTCGAGGTCCGCAAGAAGCGCACCTTTAAACAGGATTCCGGCGGCCAGATGACCGAGGTTAAGCGTCAGGCGCTGGAGGATCAGGATCAGGACACGGAGCAGACGGCGAGCGAGGCCGCCGAGGACGCGGCCGACATCAGCGCGCGCTCGATCGCCGGCCTGACCGAGCAGGAAAAGGCGGCGCGCGCGCGGGCCTTGCAGGACGCGGGCAGCGCGGGCGAGCAGGCGTTGTCGCCGCCGCCGAACCGCTTCGAGCCGGTCAAGACCGATACCGGGGACGAGGAACCCGCGGCGCCGGAAACGCCGGCGGAAGGTCAGGAAGCCGCGCCGGGCAGCACTCAGGCCCGCGAGAAGGAAGAAGAGGAACAGCGCGAACGGACCGAGCGGGCCAAGGCATCCGCCGCCGCCGCCGCCGCCAAGCTGCGCGAGCACGAGGTCGAAGAAGAAGGCGGCGAAGCCCGCCGGTCGCGCAGCCGTCCCGGCGTCAAGCCGGCGCCGTCGATGCGCCGCGGCGAGCGCCGCCGTTCGGGCAAGCTGACCATTACGGCGGTCGTCGACGGCGAGGAAGCCGAGGAGCGGACGCGCAGTCTCGCCTCGGTGCGCCGCGCCCGCGAAAAACAGCGTAAAAAAGAACGGCAGTCCCTGCAGGACGATCCGTCGCAGAAGATTTTCCGCGAGGTGACGGTGCCCGAAACCATCACCGTGCAGGAACTCGCGAACCGCATGGCGGAACGCAGCGTCGCCGTCATCAAGACGTTGATGAGGATGGACGTGATGGCGACGGCCAATCAGGTGATCGACGCCGATACCGCCGAGTTGGTCGTGGCCGAATTCGGCCACAAGATCAAACGGGTCAGCGAATCCGACGTCGAGATCGGCCTTGCAGGCGAAGAGGATACGCCGGAGAAAATGAAACCGCGCCCGCCGGTCGTCACCGTGATGGGCCACGTCGATCACGGCAAGACTTCGCTGTTGGACGCCTTGCGCGAAACCGACATCGTCTCGGGCGAGGCCGGCGGCATCACCCAGCATATCGGCGCCTATCAGGTGACGATGGCCTCGGGCGACAAGATTACGTTCATCGATACGCCGGGCCACGCGGCCTTTACCGAAATGCGCTCGCGCGGCGCCAAGGTCACCGACATCGTCGTGCTGGTCGTCGCCGCCGACGACGGCATCATGCCGCAAACGGTCGAGGCGTTGCACCACGCCAAGGCCGCCGGCGTGCCGATCGTCGTGGCGATCAACAAGATGGACCGCCCCGACGCGAATCCGCAGCGGGTGCGCACCGATCTTCTGCAGCACGAGATCGTCGTCGAGGAGATGGGCGGCGAAATTTTGGATATCGAGGTTTCCGCCAAGGCGAAGACCAATCTCGACAAGCTCGAGGAAGCGATTCTGCTGCAGGCGGAAATTCTGGACCTCAAGGCGAATCCGGACCGCCCCGCCGAGGGCGTGATCGTCGAGGCGAAGATGGAGCGCGGCCGCGGCTCGGTGGCGACGGTCTTGGTGCAGCGCGGCACGCTGAAGGTCGGCGACATCGTGATCGCCGGCACGGAATGGGGCCGCGTGCGCGCGATATTGGATGCCTACGGCAACGAGATGCAGGAAGCGGGGCCCTCGGTCCCGGTCGAGGTTCTGGGCTTGAACGGCACCCCGGCGGCGGGCGACGAAGTCGTCGTCGTCGACAGCGAGAACCGCGCCCGCGAGGTGTGCGATTTCCGCCAGCGCAAGGAGCGCGAGAAGAAGGCCGCCGCCTCGGCGCGCGGCACGCTGGAGCAGATGTTCGAGAAGATTCAGGACGGCAGCACCGAGGCCAAGGAACTGCCCGTGGTGATCAAGGCCGACGTGCACGGCTCCGTCGAGGCGATCGTCAGCGCGCTCGAAGCCATGAGCACCGAGGAAGTGCGGATCAAGATCCTGCACGCGGGCGTCGGCGGCATCAACGAATCCGACGTGATCCTGGCGCAGGCGTCCGAGGCCCTGATCATCGGCTTCAACGTGCGCGCTAACCCGCAGGCGCGCACGCTGGCGCGGCGCGATAACGTCGAGATCCGCTACTACTCGATCATCTACGACCTGACCGACGACCTGAAGAAGGCGCTGTCGGGCCTCCTGGCGCCGACGATCCGCGAGCGCATCATCGGCAACGCCGAAATCCTCGAAGTGTTCAACGTCTCCAAGGTCGGCAAGGTGGCCGGTTGCCGCGTCACCGACGGCCAGGTGCGCCGCGGCGCCAAGGTCCGGTTGCTGCGCGACGACGTCATTATTCACGAGGGCGATCTGGCGCAGCTTAAGCGCTTCCAGGACGACGCCCGCGAGGTGCAGGCCGGTACCGAATGCGGCATGGCGTTCACCAACTACCAGGACATGCGGGTCGGCGACACCATCGAGTGTTACGAAGTCGAGGAAATCACGCGGCAGCTTTGAGGCCCGTCTTCACGGCGCCTTCGGGCGCCGCCGCGCTCGCCTTTCACGCCATCGGCACCGCTTAAGGCTTTTTCATGCAACAACGAAACGCGAAAGCACCGTCGCAGCGTCAACTTCGGGTCGGCGAGGAAATCCGCCATGTGCTTGCCGACATCTTCGAGCGCGGCGAGGTGCGCGATCCCGGCCTGCAGGGCGTTTCCGTCACCGTCACGGAAGTGCGGGTCAGCCCGGATTTGAAAAAAGCCACCGCGTTCGTCATGCCGCTCGGCGGCAACGCGGCGCAGGCGCGCGACGTCGTCGAGGTGCTGACGCGCGCGCAACCGTTCCTGCGCCACCGTCTCGCGAAGGCGGTCCGGTTGCGCCATGTGCCCGACCTCGACTTCAGCGTCGATACCTCCTTCGATCAGGCCGGCCGGATCGAGCGGTTGCTGCGCGAAGCCGGCGTGTCGGGCGGCGGCCCAGGAAACGATCCAGGAAACGATCCAGGGAACGGCCCGGGGGACGATCATGGCGCGTAAGCGGCGGGGCGTGCCCATCCACGGCTGGTTGATCATCGACAAGCCGCCGGGCATGACGTCGAACGCCGTGGTCGGCGCGGTGCGGCGCCTGACCAACGCGGCCAAGGTCGGCCACGGCGGCACGCTGGACCCGCTGGCGACCGGGGTTTTGCCCATTGCCTTGGGCGAGGCGACGAAAACCGTGGCTTACGTCATGGACGCACTCAAGACCTACCGCTTTACCGTCCGTTGGGGCGAGGCGCGCGATACCGACGACGCCGAAGGGGCGCTGACGGCAACCAGCCCCGTGCGCCCGGACCGGGCCGCGATCGAGGCCGCGCTAACGTCGTTTCGCGGCGCCATCGAACAGGTGCCGCCCCGCTATTCCGCGATCAAGGTCGAAGGCCGGCGGGCCTACGATCTGGCCCGCGCCGACGAGGCCGTCGAGTTGGCGGCGCGCACCATCCGGATCGAGCGTTTCGAGCTGGCCGGCATGCCCGATCCCGACCACGCCGTGTTCGAGGTGACCTCGGGCAAGGGCGCCTACATGCGGAGCCTCGCCCGGGATTTGGCCGAACATTTGGGGACTTGCGGCCACATCGCCGTACTCCGGCGCCTCGCCGTCGGCCGCTTCGACGAAAAAGGCGCAATTTCCCTGGATAATCTGGAGAAGCTCGGGCATAGTGCGCCGCCATCGGACCTGCTCATGCCGATCGAGACCGCGCTGGCCGACATCCCGGCGCTGGCCCTGACGGAAGAGGAGGCCCGGCGACTTCGCCTGGGGCAGCCGGTTTCGGTGTTGCCCGTGGCCAAGCGAACCCCTTTGCATGATGTGCCGAAAGACTCCGTCTTATGTGCCATGACTGCGGGCAAGCTGGTGGCGATGGCGCGGATACAGGGCGGCGAGATCCGTCCGGTGCGTGTACTGAACACCTAGGATAGGAGGATCCGATGTCGATTACCGCAGAGCGGAAGCAAGAGCTTATTAAGGAATACGCGACCAAGGAAAACGATACGGGCTCGCCCGAGGTTCAGGTCGCCATTCTGAGCGAACGCATTCAAAACCTGACCGAGCACTTTAAGACTCATAATAAAGACAACCACTCGCGTCGCGGCCTTCTGATGATGGTCAGTCAACGGCGCCGTCTTCTCGACTACCTGAAGAGGAAGAGCAACGACCGTTACGAACAGGTGGTCAAACGACTCGGCCTGCGCCGATAGTATGTTGCCGGTTTTGCTGCTGATAAATCGAACAAATCGTAACGTGAATTTTGTGTCCGGTGGGCGACGGTTGAACGTTGACCCGTGGTCGCCCATGCCGGACGTTTTGGAACCTCTTGGTAAGAGGGCTCCGCGCAGTGTTGTGCGGAGATGTTTGTAAGGCGTCATTTGGGTTCATAAGCGGGGCCGTGGATTTGGCCTTAACCGCTGATGTTTTGGCTGGCGTCTTGTCTGGAAGGAAGGAAGAAGAAAGAGATGTTTAAGGAATTTCGTAAGGAGATCGACTGGGGAGGACGCAAACTCGTTCTCGAAACGGGAAAAATAGCCCGCCAGGCCGACGGCGCCGTGATGGCGACCTACGGCGAAACAAAAGTGCTGTGCACGGTTGTCGCCGAAAGAACGCAGCGGCCGGGAATCGATTTTTTCCCGCTCGGCGTGCATTACCAGGAAAAGACCTATGCCGCCGGTAAGATTCCGGGCGGCTTTTTCAAACGCGAAGGCCGTCCGGCCGAGCGCGAGACCCTGATTTCCCGCCTGATCGACCGCCCGAT
>JAVJPD010000085.1:0-2189 GCA_040216475.1 Rhodospirillales bacterium | reverse complement strand
TCGCCATGCTCGGCGCGGAAGGCCCCAAGGCGAAAGTCTTTGCCGGAGGCACGGACCTCCTGGTCCAGATGAAGGAGCAGATGATCGAGCCTTCGCTCCTGATCGACCTCAAAAAGATCGCCGAGACCCGCCGAATCGCGTTCGAAAAAGACGTCGTACGCATCGGCGCCGCCGTCACCGGCGCGGAGCTGGGCGAGAACGACAAGCTCAAGGCGATGTGGCCGGGCGTCGTCGAGGCCGTCGAGCTGATCGGCTCGTATCAGATTCAGGGCCGCGCCACCATGGGCGGCAATCTCTGTAACGCCTCCCCTGCCGCCGACAGCGTGCCCGCGTTGATCGCCGCCGGCGCCCGGGCCGTGATCGCCGGGCCGAGCGGCACCCGCGAGGTGGCGGTCGAGAAATTTCCGACCGCGCCCGGCAAGACGTGCCTCGAAAAAGGCGAGTTCGTGGTTTCGATCCTGCTGCCCATACCGCCCAAGCACACGGGCGATGCCTACCTGCGCTTCATCCCGCGCACGGAGATGGACATCGCCGTGGTCGGCGCCGGCGTTGCCGTCACGCTCGACGGCAAGGGCGTCTGCACGGCGGCGCGCATGAGTCTGGGTGCGGTCTCCGCGACCGCGCAACGGGTCGAACCGGCCGCGGACATTCTCATCGGCAACAAGCTCACCGAGGACGTGCTCGCGAAACTGGCCGACGCGGCCCGCAAGGCCTGCAAGCCGATCGACGACAAGCGCGGCACCATCAAATTCAGAACCCATGTGGCCGGCGTACTGGCCTGCCGGGCGGCGAAGATCGCCTGGGAACGAGCGGAGAAAAACTAATGGCGAAACACGTAGTCACCGCCGTCGTCAACGGCGATGAAGTCGACTTCACCTGCCGGACCGATCAGACCCTGCTCGACGTGCTGCGCACCGAGCTGTACCTGACCGGCTCCAAGAACGGCTGCGGCACCGGCGATTGCGGCGCCTGCACCGTGATCATGAACGGCCGCCCGGTCAACGCCTGCCTGGTGCTGGGCGCGGAGGTCGGCGGCGCCGACATCGAAACCATCGAGGGCATGGCCAAGGGCGGCGAGCTGCACCCGCTGCAGAAGAAGTTCCTGGAACATGCGGCGCTGCAATGCGGCGTCTGCACGCCGGGCGTGCTGAACATGGCGAAAGCCTTCCTCGAGAAGAACCCGGACCCGACCGAAACCGAGATCCGGTACGGGCTGGCCGGCAACCTGTGCCGCTGCACGGGTTACGACAAAATCGTGCGTGCCGTGATGGACGCGGCCGCTGAAATGAGGGCGAGCGGATCATGAATGAAATCGGCAAAACCAAGTCGAACTACAAATGGGTCGGCAAGCGCACGCCGCGCCCCGACGGCATCGACAAGGTCACCGGCAAGGCGCGCTACGGCGACGATATGATCGTGCCGGGCATGCTGCACGCGAAAATCCTGCGCAGCCCGCACGCCCACGCCAAAATCCTCTCCATCGACACCTCCAAGGCCAAGGCCTTGAAGGGTGTGAAGGCGGTGATGACCCACGCCGACATCCCGGATCATCCGCTGATGAAGCCGCCCTATCCGCCGATCGTGAACGACATGCACGACGTCTGCCGCAACGTGATGGCGCGCGAGAAGGTGCTCTACGATGGCCATGCGGTCGCGGCGGTCGCGGCCACCGACGAGGCCATCGCCCTCGAGGCCCTCAAGCTGATCGAGGTCGAGTATGAGGTGCTCAAGCCGATTCTCGATCCGATGGAAGCGGCCAAGCCGGATGCGCCGATCCTGCACGACGATCAGTTCACCTTCGGCATCGAACCGAAGCCGGACAAGCCCTCGAACGTGTTCCGCTCGATCAAGGGCCAACGCGGCGACGTCGGGAAAGGCTTCGCCAACGCCGACGTGATCGTCGAGCGCGAATATTCCTCGCAACCCGTGCATCAGGGCTTCATCGAGCCGCTGGCCTGCATCGCCACGGCGTCGGAAAACGACAGCGTGGAACTCTGGACCACGACCCAGGGGCACTTCGTCATCCGCGCGCTCTGCGCCAAGGTTCTCAAGATGGAGATCGCCAAGATCCGCGTGACGGCATCGGAGATCGGCGGCGGTTTCGGCGGCAAGAACACGGTCTACGGCGAGCCGGTCGCGATCCGGTTATCGCAGATGTCCGGCCGCCCGGTGCGCATGGAGATCGGAAG
>JAVJPD010000084.1:0-5456 GCA_040216475.1 Rhodospirillales bacterium | reverse complement strand
GTCGCCCATATCGGCGACGATCTCAACGACTTGCCGCTTCTGGGTATCGTCGGGGTTTCCCTGACGGTGGCGGACGCCGCCGCCGAGGTTCTTAGGGCGGTCGATTACGTGACCAAGAAAAAGGGCGGCGACGGCGCCGTTCGCGAGGTTTGCGACCTGATCGTGGCCGCCCGGGGATGACGTACGGGGGCTGATGCGGCGGGGCTGACGCGGCGGTTTCAGGCACCCTGTTATCGTTCTTTCGATTCGAGGCCCGGCCTTCGTTCGCGCCCTCGCCGTTGGCGCCGGCTTTGCGTAGAATATGGTTCATGCGAGACAGAACGCGTGGATCATGACATTCATCGGTGACATCGGAGAAGAAGATTCAGGCCGCGCTGCGATCCGGGCGGCATACCGCGCCGATGAGACCGCGTGCGTTCGAAACCTGCTGCAAGAAGCCGCGTTCGATCCGGAGGCGCGGCGCCGGGTCGAGGAAGCCGCCCGCGGGTTGATCGAGACCATGCGCGGCCACGACATCGGCATGGGCGGGCTCGACGATTTTCTCGGCGAGTACCGGCTTTCGACGCGCGAGGGCGTCACGATCATGTGTCTGGCCGAAGCGCTGTTGCGCGTTCCCGACGCCGACACCGCCGATGCCTTGATCCGCGACAAGATTCTGGATGCCGATTGGGAAAGCCATATCGGCGGCAGCGACTCCCTGTTCGTCAATGCGTCGACCTGGGCGTTGATGCTGACGGGAAAAATCATCCGCTTGGACGGCGGGCCGGGCGACGTCGGCTCGTTTCTGCAAAACCTGATGGCCAAAAGCGGCGAGCCGGTCATCCGCGCGGCGTTGGTCCACGCCATGAAAATTCTCGGCGGTCAGTTTGTCATGGGGCGGACCATCGAGGAAGCCTTGGCGCGGATGACGGAGGACGATTGCGCGCCTTACCGGTTTTCCTTCGACATGCTGGGCGAAGCGGCGCGCACGGCGGCCGATGCCGAGCGTTATTTCCGGGCCTATGAGAAGGCCGTTGCCGCCGTCGGCCGGGCAAGCGGCGGCAAGGGAGTCATCGACGGGCCGGGTATTTCGGTCAAGCTGTCGGCGCTGCACCCGCGTTACGAACCGGCTCAAGCCGAACGGATCGCGAAAGAATTGCTGCCGCGCCTGAAGGCCCTGGCGCTGATGGCCCGGGATGGCGATATCCCGCTTTGCATCGATGCCGAGGAGGCGCACCGTCTGGAGCCGTCCCTCGACGTGTTGGACGCATTGTTTCGCGATCCGGAGCTGCGGGGCTGGGAAGGTTTCGGCTTGGCCGTTCAGGCCTATCAGAAGCGGGCGGCGCCGTTGATCGATTGGCTGGTTGAGCGCGCGCGCCGGGAGGGCCGGCGGCTCATGGTTCGGCTCGTCAAGGGCGCCTATTGGGACAGCGAGATCAAGCGCGCGCAGGAGCAGGGCCTGGATGGTTATCCGATGTTCACCCGGAAAATGAACACCGATGTTTCCTATTTGGCATGTGCCCGGAAACTGCTGGCGGCGCGGCGATGGATTTATCCTCAATTCGCGACGCACAACGCTCATAGCGTGGCGGCGGTTCGGGAGATGGCCGGTGGCACGGCGGATTACGAATTTCAGCGCCTCTACGGCATGGGCGAGGATTTGTACGATCAGATCGTCGGATCGGACGAATGGAACGTTCCGGTGCGGGTTTACGCGCCGGTCGGCAGCCACAAGGAATTGCTGTCGTATTTGGTGCGGCGGTTACTCGAGAACGGCGCCAATACGTCTTTCATTCACCGCGTCGTCGACGATAAGGAATCCGTCGAGGCGCTCGGCGCCGATCCGGTCGAACGCGTGTCGGCGCTGGCGGCGATTCCTCATCCGGACATTCCCTTGCCGCCCGATTTATACGGCGCCGAACGCCGCAACGCCGAAGGCGTCGATCTGTCCGACCGGAACGTCTTGTCGGCTTTGCGCGGGTCCTTGGCGGCGGCGGGGCCGACGTGGCGGGCATCGCCGTTCGCGGACGATATCGGCGGGCGGCGGGAAAGCGCCGTGTACGAACCGGCGGACCGGCGGCAGACGGTCGGCCATGTCGTGTGGGCATCCGCGCGGGATGTCGAACGGGCGGTCGGCCGGGCTTCGGCGGCGGCACCGGCCTGGGCGATGGAACCGGTCGAGACGCGCGCGCAATGCCTCGAGCGGGCCGCCGGGCTGTTCGAGGATGCGATGAGCGAGTTGATGGCCCTGGCCATCCGCGAGGGCGGCAAGACGATCCCCGATGCCGTGGCGGAGGTGCGCGAAGCGGTCGATTTCTGCCGCTATTATGCGATGCAGGCCCGCCGGCTTTTCGCGGCGCCGCAGACTTTGCCGGGGCCGACCGGCGAGAGCAATGTTTTGCGCTATCGCGGCCGCGGCGTGATCGCCTGCATCAGCCCCTGGAATTTTCCTCTGGCGATCTTCAGCGGCCAGATCGCGGCCGCCTTGGTTGCCGGAAATGCGGTTATCGCCAAACCGGCGGAGCAGACGCCGTTGATCGCGGCCCGCGCCGTCGAATTGTTTCGTCAAGCCGGCGTTCCCGAGGAGGTCTTGCAGGTATTGCCCGGCGACGGACCGAACGTCGGCGCGCCGCTGGTGGCGGATGCGCGGATTCAGGGTGTTTTGTTTACCGGCTCGGTAGAAACTGCGCGATCCATCAACCGGGTCTTGGCGAACAAGGACGGACCGATCGTGCCACTGATCGCCGAGACCGGCGGGCTCAACGCCATGATCGTCGATTCCTCGGCCTTGCCCGAACAGGTCGTCGATGACGTCGTTACGTCCGCGTTCCGAAGCGCGGGGCAACGCTGTTCTGCCTTGCGGGTCCTGTTTTTGCAGAAGGACATCGCCGAAACGGTCAATACGATGTTGGCGGGAGCCGTCGCGGCGTTGCGGGTCGGCGCCCCGAAGCTGCTGCGCACCGACGTCGGGCCGGTGATCGATGCCGCCGCATTGCAAGCCCTCGATGCGCACGCCGAACGGATGGGGCGGGAAGGAACATTGCTGGCGGAAGGGGAACTGAACGCGGAATGTGCCCACGGCACGTTCTTCGCCCCGCGCGCCTATCGGATCGAGCGTTTGGGTCAGCTGCCGGGAGAGGTTTTCGGGCCGATCCTGCACGTCATCGAATACGACGCGGAACGGCTGGACGACGTCGTCGCCGCCGTCAACAAAACCGGATACGGGCTGACGTTCGGCATTCACAGCCGGATCGATAAGACCGTGCGCCGTATACAAGCGCCTATTCGCGCCGGCAACGTGTACGTCAATCGCAGCATGATCGGCGCCGTCGTCGGCGTGCAGCCGTTCGGCGGCGAAGGCCTGTCGGGCACGGGCCCCAAGGCGGGCGGTCCGAATTATTTGACCCGCCTCGTCACCGAACAGGCGGTTTCGGTCAATACGGCCGCCGCCGGCGGCAATGCCGCGCTGCTGTCGCTGCGCGACGATGCGTGAAGTTGGAATTGCAGTCGGCCCGCGATTGCCGTATGACGGCTCATGGTGCCGGCGACCCCGGAACATGCGTGTGCTAGAGGGATCATGAGTTTCAGAAAGAACCATCGGTTTTCGATTGTTTTTTTGTCGGCGATGTTACTCGCCGGATGCGCCGCCGATACCCAGCCCTATATTTATATGAGCAGAGAGTTCGATCGCACCCGCGAGGATTTCGGCCAGGAGCCGAAGGACATCAACGAAGCGATCGTCTGCTATAATAAGTTCAAGACCAAGCCGGAGACGGTCAAAAACATGGCGGTCGTCCGCTGCGCCAAATACAACAAGCAGGCGATTTTCCAAAGACAGGATTTGAATTTGTGCCCGCTTTTGACGCCGGTTGCCGCGTATTATCGTTGTTACGGCGAAGAAGACCGCAAGAAAGAAGCGGAAGAAAAAGCGAAAAAAGAACGCGCGCTGTCCCGATAGCGCGGCGTTTGCACGGATCCGACGCAGGCCGGGCATGGTGAAATTTCTTCTGATCATCGTTGGGTTGTATATCGCTTGCGCGGCGGGGCTTTATTTTTTCCAGCGCCATCTGATGTATCTCCCGCATGCCGACAGGCCGGATCGCGCCATGGCGGGGCTTACCGACATGCGGGAGGTTTCCCTGCAAACGGCAGACGGGCTCGCGTTGCTGGCATGGTACCGCGAGGCCCGGGCAAACAAACCCACGGTGGTCTTCTTTCACGGCAATGCCGGCCATATCGGGCACCGGGGCGGCAAAGCCCGGATATTGCTCGATGCCGGACTGGGCCTGCTGCTGGTCGAATATCGCGGTTACGGCGGTAATCCGGGCCGTCCCGGCGAGGCCGGATTGTATCAGGACGGGCGGGCGGCATTGTCGTTTTTGGCGGCAAGCGGGTTGCGGGGCAGGCAGATGGTTCTCTACGGGGAATCGCTCGGCACCGCCGTCGCGGTGCGATTGGCGGGAGAGCGCTCGGAGAGCGATCCGATCGGTGCGCTTGTGCTCGAGGCTCCCTTTACCTCGATCGCCGACGTGGCGGCGCATCATTACCCGATATTTCCGGCCCGCTATCTGCTGAAAGACCGGTTCCACGCGGATCGCTGGATCGGCAAACACGCGGGGCCGCTGCTGGTCCTCCATGGTCTCGATGACAATGTCGTGCCGGCCCGATTCGGCAAAAAGCTGTTCGAGGCGGCAAAAGAGCCCAAAGAGGCCCGTTGGATTGCCGGGGCGGGACATAATGATCTCCTCTATCACGGTATCGGAAGGGAGGTCCTGGGCTTCCTCCGGCGGCACTTTTCCGCCGGTTTTTCGGCTATTTCCAGGTAATGCCTTGAATTTTAATAAAATTCTTGGTTAATGCCGGTATTGAAAATATTGACTCCCGCTATCGGATATCCCATATTACTTATACCGTAGTGTAACTGTAGGCGGGATGCGTCTGCGGGCGGTATGTCGTGGCTGTGGCGTCACTGTTAATGTGAATGTGACGAAAAGCCGGGACATGAAGGAATTTTGGAGCGTTATTCGATGGCTACACCCGTTGTAGGGACAGCTCAGGTCACGTCGCCGGCGCCGTTGCCGCCGAACCGGAGTGCTGCGCCGACGCCCGGTGCGCCGTCCTCCGAAGGGCAGAGCGTCGAGGCGATCAGCCCGCAGATTGCGGTCACGCCGCGTGATTCGAATTCCGGTTTTCAGGATTTCGAACAAGGGTTCTCGAATCGGCGCCGACAGGCTCCGCCGTTGCTCAGCAACCCCGGACGTCTCGATGCGCCCAGCGAAACCTTTGCCTCGATCATCCAGGAACAGGAAGAAGAGCAGAATTACGCCGAACAGGCGTCGGCTGCCCGCTTGAAGGGCTTAAGCGGCGAATTGATCAAGAAGGCGATCGGCGTTTACGAGGAAAATATCCGCCTGATCAGCGGCGAGCGGGTCGAGCGCGGCTCGACGGTGCGCCTCACCCTGTAACCCCCTGAAATA
>JAVJPD010000083.1:0-3842 GCA_040216475.1 Rhodospirillales bacterium | reverse complement strand
ACTGTCCTGGGGCATAAGTATTAATCCAGGAAGCCATCTCGTTTTCATTTTTGTTGAGCCAACCTTTAGGTCCGTAAGCTCAATCAAGAATGCGAAACGTATCGTAGAACCAATTAAATATCGGAATGAGCGCTTATCGAGATTATGACTAAGTGCAGCGAATTGACTTCTAATGGGGCAGTCCGGGGCATCTGCGTTTTGCAGAATCCAATCACGTATACTTGGAATTGAATAACTGGCACTAGGCCCTGACCCACCAAATGAAGCCCCAACTGTTCTGCGTTCTTCATCCTCAAGTTTAGCCTGCAAAACTTGCACGAAGCTCATTCCCGAACCTCGCTCAAAACATTCTCGATCATCTCAAACGCATTTTTGCGTTCAATCCCAAGCGCATCGCATATCTGAAAATACTCAAGGACATCGAGCCGGCGAACACACCGCTCAACCTTGCTTAAATAGCTTTGATCCCAACCTAGTTTCTCAGCCACTTCTATTTGTCTCAATTTTTTTTCTTTTCTTTGAGAAACTAGATTTTCGATCAACCTTATATAGGTTTCATCAAAAATTGTTTTGGGCATGCTTCGATTCATGACGAAAGAATAAATGCGAAATTCGCATATGCGAAATTCGCATTTCAGGTCGAACAGCTCTCGGGCTGTCGGATTCTGATAATTGATGTTGGGGTTGTTCCAGATAACTCGGCGTTGGAGTTATCTGGGACAGCCTCATTTTTCGATCCTTACAGGTGCGAATAGAGCGTGAGGCCGGGCACCGGCATCTCGGCGATCAGCACCGCGCCGCTGCCCTCGACGATATAGAGCTGCTTGCGGTTTCCGGTGACCCCGAAGGCGAGGTTCGACATCTTCGGCGTGATGCAGGAGTGGATGTCGTAGATCGGCAGGCCCTTGTTGTCGAACATGCGCGCGATGCCCATGCGCGATTGGCACACGATGAGATTGCCGGCCTCGTCCATGGCCTGGCCGTCGGGGGTGCCGAAGCCCGGCAGGAAGCAGAACACGGCGGCGCGCGACTGCGGGCGTTCTTCGTTGAGCGGCAGCCACCAAATCGTATTCGAGCGGTTGCCGACCAGCACCACGGTCTCGGCCGGATCGAGCGTGATGCCGTTCGGCCCCGGCAGGGTGTCGATCAGGGATTCGAGGCCGCGCCGTTCCGAGTAGCGGTAGACCCGGCCGGTCGGATCGTGCAGCCCGGTTTTTCCCTGATCGGTGAAATAGAGATCGCCGTTGGACGCGAAGATCAGATCGTTGACGCCCTTGAAGCTCTCGGCGGGCCTGAAATCGAGGAACGGTTCGACCGCCGCCGTCTTCGGATCGAGCACCATGAGGCCGTGCTTGAAGTCGGCGATGAAGATGCGGCCGTCCTTATGGATTTTCAAACCGTTCGGTTCACCGTCGTATTGCGCGAACAGGTCGATCCGCCCGCCCGGCTCCATGCGGAAGATGCGTCCGTGCGGGATGTCGGTGAAAAACAAATTCCCGTCGCGGTCGAACGAGGGGCCTTCGAGGTAGAAATCGATACCCTCGGTCTGGCGCATGTAGAAGGTGGTTCGCTTGCCCGGGTGCGTTCCTTTCCGGCGGTACTTGTCCGGCACGGTCGCGAACACCTCGGTCTTGATGATGCCCGGATTGTAATGATCGATCTCGGCCACGGCTTTTTCCTCCCTGATGCGTGCCCCCGCTAGGTATCCTGCCGGCGCCCCGTGTGTACGCTCAGAGCGCGCCTTTGAAGTACGCGATGGTTTTTTCGAGGCCCTCCTCGAGCGGGATCGCCGGCTGCCAGGAGAGCGTTTTTTGCGCCATGCCGATATCGGGGCAACGCTGGCGCGGGTCGTCCGCGGGCAACGGTTTCTCGATCAGTTTCGATTTCGAGCCGGTCATCTTGATAATCGTTTCCGCGAGCGCGCGAATCGAAACCTCGTGGGGGTTGCCGAGGTTCATCGGCCCCGTGACCGTGTCGGGGGCGTTCATCAAACGGATCAGCCCGTCGATCAGATCGTCGACGTAGCAGAACGACCGGGTTTGTTTGCCGTCGCCGTAGATCGTGATCGGCTCGCCCTTGAGCGCCTGGATCGCGAAGTTGGAAACCACCCGGCCGTCGTTCGGGTGCATGCGCGGCCCATAGGTGTTGAAGATGCGCGCGACGCGGATGTTGAGGCCGTGCTGGCGGTGATAGTCGAAGAACAGGGTTTCGGCGCAGCGCTTGCCTTCGTCGTAGCAGGCGCGCGGGCCGATCGGGTTGACCAGGCCGCGGTAGTCCTCCGATTGCGGATGCACTTCCGGATCGCCGTACACCTCGCTGGTCGAGGCCTGCAGGATTTTCGCCCGTGTCCGCTTGGCGAGCCCCAGCATGTTGATGGCGCCGTGAACGGATGTCTTGGTCGTCTGCACCGGATCGAACTGGTAATGGATCGGCGAGGCCGGACACGCGAGGTTGTAGATTTCGTCGACCTCGACGTAGAGCGGGAAGGTGACGTCGTGGCGCACCAGCTCGAAATGCGGTTCGCCGAGAAGATGCTCGATGTTGTCCTTGGTGCCGGTGAAGAAGTTGTCGACGCACAGCACGTCGTGGCCTTCCCGGACGAGCCGGCCGCACAGGTGCGAGCCGAGAAAACCGGCGCCGCCCGTGACCAGAATCTTTTTGCGCACAATCATGCCGTTACACCTTATCGCTTTTCGGGGCGCGGCGAAGCTAGCATGAAGCGCGAGTCGGGCCAAACTCCTTGTTTCGCCGCGAGAATTTGCCGTCCGCCGGGTTCAGGTCCGTAAAAAATACCGCTCCGTGCCCGCCAGCACCAGGCAGGTCAGGCGGTGGGAATAATAAGCGCCGGTATCGATGCCGATCCGGTGATCGAGCACCTCGGGCGTGGAAAAGATCGTATGGCCGTGCACGATCACCTTGCCGAAGGGGCCCGGGTGGTCGAGGAACCGTCCCCGGATCCACAACAGATCGCCGATCCGCTGCCGGGACAGGGGAAAGGCCGGATTGATTCCGGCGTGTACGAACAGATAATCCCCGACGGTCTTGCGCAGGACCAGGTTCTTGAGGAAGCGTTTGTGGGCCGCCGGCACCTTCTCGCGCGTTTCGCGGCGGATGCGGTCGATCTCCTCGACCTCGTGCGGCTCGCTCGACACCGCGATGCCGTAGCTTTTGAGGGTTTCCGGCGCGCCGTTCGCCTGCCAGACGTCGAAGGTCGAGGCGTGCCCGGAGGATTCCGCCATGAACCGGACGAAGAAGTCCTCGTGATTGCCCTTAAGATTGACGACCTCGAAACCCGGCATGTCGAGGCCGGCGAGGCGTTCGATCACGCCCTTGGAATCGGGCCCCCGGTCCACGTAGTCGCCGAGGTGGATCAGGATGCGCCGGCGCGCCCGCGGGCTTTTTTCCGCGGCGGCCTCGGCATCCTTGCCGATGGCGGCATGCAGGGCATCGAGCAGATCGAGCCGGCCGTGGATGTCGCCGATGGCGTAAACGCGGGTGCCCCGGGGCACCCGGGGCGCATGCGGGCCCGGTTTCGCGTCCGGATCGGCGCCCCGGTCGGCATCCCGGCCGGCACTTGGGCCGCCGTTGTTCGGTTGAGTCGATCCCATATCCCTACAGGCCCGATTTTCGTATGATGGCCGCCATAACAGGGTTAACAAACTGGCACGGGCCGATTGATATATGGTTTACGCGGGCGCGATTTCCCGCGTTGGGTCTGAGACGGGCGGTATGGCCGTCCGCGGCAGTAAGTCCCTGTTAACGAATGCTTTCTATGGTCTACGATCAGGGTCTTTCTGTCGTGGCTGGCGGTTGCCGGGGCGCAATTCGGACAGATGGGTATG
>JAVJPD010000082.1:0-2446 GCA_040216475.1 Rhodospirillales bacterium | reverse complement strand
TCCACGGCGGCAACTGCGAGCGCGCGATCGGCGTCAGGCGCTTGCCGCGCACCGGCTCCTTAACCGCGTCCTTGCGGATGCGCCGCGCCTTCGGCGGCGGCTTCGGCTCGCGGCTCGGCACCTTGATCGCGGGCGGCTCGTAGATATCGTCCGGCAGGGTTTCCTCGTAAGGGCGAACGGGATGCTTGTCCGGCAGCGCCGCCAACTCGGGCAGCACCGGCAAGGCGGCATGCCACGGCACCGCTTCGACGAATTTATCGGGTGCGCCGGACTCTTCGGGCGCTTTTTCCGACTTGGTTTTTCCCGCCTCGGCTTGTTTCGACTCGGCCTTTTCGGCTTCCGCCGGCTTCTTTTCCCCGTCCGTCTTCGACGCGGTTTCCGTTTCCTTTTCCTTTTCGATAACCGCCGCTTCCGCCGGGGTCATCGCCGCCTTCGGGGCTTCCGTGGTTTCTTTCGAGGCTTTCGGTTCGGGCGCCGCCGGTCTGGCGGGGCCGAGCGGCAGCGGTTGGCTGTGCGCGACGCCGGGTTCGGTCCCGGCAATCAAAACCGGCAGCAGCTTGTATCCGATCAGGCCGAGCGAGATCAGCGCGGCGATCACCGCGCCGGACACCAACGATTTCTGTGCCGAAGGCGACATCCCTACCCGATATTCCCTTGATCGTTTCCCGCCGCGCGCGAGCCTCGCCCGCCCGGCGGCGGTTATTCATGCCGGCGTTCATGCCGGTGGCCGCAACCCGAGCCACCCCAACAGTTTATCAGAGTCCGCGCCGGATTGAATTTAGGTTAACGTTTCGGAGAAAATCGAAAGTTTCTCGAAAAATACCTTAGGAAATACCGTGGCCGCCGCGCCGTTTCGCCCCCAGTTCGTCGAGGATCGGACAGTCCGGGCGGTCGTCGCCGTGGCACCGATGGGTCAGGTCGATCAGGGTCCGCCGGATCGCTTCGAGCTCATTGATCCGCTCATCCAGGCGGTCGATGTGAGAAAGTGCGAGCTGCTTCACTTCGGCGCTGGCCCGGTCCTTGTCCTGCCACAAGGTCAGCAGGTTGCCGACGTCCTTCAAGGCGAACCCGAGCTTGCGGGCCCGGTGGATGAACTGCAGCGTCGCGACGCTATCGCTGCCGTAGTCGCGATAGCCGTTTTCCAGGCGCCCGGCCGGCGGGATCAGGCCGATGCTTTCGTAATAGCGGATCGTCTTCGCCGGAACGCCCGATTTCTCCGCCGCCTTTCAAATATTCATAACCCGACTCCTGTCTTTCCTACTTCCGCCAAAGCGAAACGTGCCGCAGCCGCAGCGCGTTCGCGATCACGGACACCGAACTCAGGCTCATCGCCGCCGCGCCGATCATCGGATTGAGCAAGAGCCCGATGAACGGGTACAGCACGCCCGCCGCCACAGGCACGCCAAGAGAATTATAAGCGAACGCGAAGAACAGGTTTTGCCGGATGTTGCTCATGGTCCGGCGGCTCAACCGCCGGGCCCGGACGATGCCGGTCAGATCCCCCTTCACCAGGGTGATTCCGGCGCTTTCGATGGCGACGTCGGTGCCCGTGCCCATGGCGATGCCGACGTCCGCTTCGGCCAGCGCCGGCGCGTCGTTCACGCCGTCGCCCGCCATCGCGACCACGTGGCCCTCGCCGCGCAAACGCTTCACGATCTCGCCCTTGCGCTGCGGCAGCACGTCGGCCTCGACCTCGTCGATTCCGAGCTTGGCCGCGACCGCCTTGGCCGTTGTCGGGTTGTCTCCGGTCAGCATGACGAGCTTGATTCCGTCCTCGCGCAGCGCCTGCAAGGCTTCCCGCGTTGTTGCCTTGATCGGATCGGCGATCACCAGCAGGCCCGCGGCCTTGCCGTCGAGCGCCACGTACATCACGGTCGCGCCGTCGCGGCGGCGCTCGTCCGCCGCATCCCCCAGCGCCGAGCCGTCGACGCCGTGATCGGCCAGCAGCGCGGCGTTGCCGAGCAGAACGGTCTTCCCGTCGGCCGTGCCTGAAACCCCCTTGCCGGTTGTCGCCTCGAAATCGTCCGCCCGCGCCGGATCGATATTCCGCTCCTTCGCCGCCGCGACGATGGCCTCGGCAAGCGGGTGCTCGCTTTGGCGCTCCAACCCGGCGGCGAGCCGCAGCAGATCGTTTTCGTCGTATCCTTGCGCCGCGACCGTCTCGATCACTTTCGGCTTGCCTTCGGTCAGGGTGCCGGTTTTATCGATCACCAGGGTATCGACCTTCTCCAGGCGTTCGAGGGCCTCGGCGTTCTTGATCAGAATACCGTCCTGGGCGCCGCGCCCGACACCGACCATGATCGACATCGGCGTGGCGAGGCCGAGCGCGCACGGGCACGCGATGATCAGCACCGACACCGCCGCGATCAGGCCGTAGCCCATCGCCGGCGGCGGCCCCGCGAGCGACCACACGATAAAGGCCAGCACCGCAATGCCGATCACGGCG
>JAVJPD010000081.1:0-3185 GCA_040216475.1 Rhodospirillales bacterium | reverse complement strand
CGGGCGATGGTCTGCGCCATGATCTCGGTCGCGGTCGCGGCATTCTTGAACAACGCGCCCTCTTCCACACTGAGGCGCACGCGGGTCCCGCGCGGCGTCACCTGTTCGATTTCGACGGCGATCTCGCGGTTGGCGGCATGCGCCGCGATCGCGCGGCCGGCCTCGGTTTTCTCGTCGCCGGTGATCTTGATCTGCATTGTCGTCAAGGCCTCGAGCACGGCGTTGCGCACCTCCTCGGACGGCAGCGCGAACGTTTTATAAGCGACGCCGCTCAGAGCATGATTCACGCCGGTGCCCGCAGCCGTACCGGCACCGGCCCCCAGCACCGTCAGCCCGGCACCGGCGCAGCCCTGAAGGGCAGCCGTTGCGGCCAGGGTAACGGTCAGCACCACGGCCGCGAAAACGTTCCGGTTCGGCATTAATATATTTCCCTCAATACATTTCCTTCCGATTCGATTGCGCCCCGTCCGTCGCGCCGGCATTTTTCTCTCTGCCGTCGGCATCGTCGTCAAACGGCTCGCCCCAGCGCACCCGCCACGTGCCGTCGTTGCGCCGGCAGGCCTTTTGATAGGTTTCCATCACGGTGCCGTGCGCGAAGGCCTGCGCGGTATAAACCCGGCACAGGTCTTCGCCGTCCGGCGCCGTCGAATGGAGCGGCGTCAGCAGATAACGGATCTTGCTGGCGCGGTTGTCCCACACGGCGGCGAGGCCGTCGGCGACGTAATTGAGGATCTGTTTCACGCAGATTCGGTCGGCATCGTCCATCAGCATGCCGATGTTGCCGGAGACCAGCAGCGGCGCCGCGGATTCGCCGCGCAAGGTTTTGACGATTTTTTCATGCTGGCATTGCACCACCCGCACGATACCCTCGGCCACATTCGTGCCCGGCAACCGAACCGAGGCCTGACGGCCGAACGGTTCGGCATTGGCGAACGACACGCTCAGCAGAACCGCGTAGAACAGCGCCGCGATCGCGATGACCGCCTTGAGCACACCCATCAAAAGCGAATTTTCGCCATAGGGATATGAATATCCGGCCGTTTCATTTTCAAGCATCGCTTTCATCCTTGTTTCGAATCGTGACCCCGACGCGGGCGGTATCCTTGAGCCGGGCCCCGTCGAAAGCATGCAGGCGGTTGCCCGTCATGATCCGCTTCAAGTCGCGCAGGTAGGCCTGCCCGCGCTCGGAGTACCGCGACAGGGTTTCGGCCAAAAGCCCGCCGGTCAGTTCGGCGCCCTTGCGGCGCAGCGCCGCCCGGTGGATGCGGAATTTCTTGTAGGCCGCATGCGTGTTCAGGTTCAGGGCATATGCGGCGACCGAATCCGCCAGGCGTTCGAAGGCGCGCACGCGGATTTTCGTGTCATCATCATGCCCCGCCGGACGCAGGCCGCCGTCGAGATCGGTCGTGCGCTGGCCGAACAACGCGTTGCCCGCCCTGGCGAAGCGCGACGTGCCCCAACCGCTTTCGATGGCCGCTTGGGCGATCGCCAACGAAGGCGGCACGGCGTCGATGCGCACGAGCAGGCTTTCGATGACGCCGTCGATATCGCCATCGATCCCACCATTGACGCCGTCCGTGGTTTTTGCGCCGGTCTCATAGCGCGATTGCAGGATCGCGAGGTTGGCGCGGTCCCGTTTCGACAAGGCCTTGCCCTGTTGTCGCTGGTTTTTCAATTTCAACACATAACGGCGTTCGCACAGAATGCGTTCGTTGACCTGCAGCACCCCCGGCAGCACGGCCGCGATGAACACCGCCTTGCGTGTTTCCGAGCGCTCGATGTTCCGGATATCGCCCGGCAGATGCGCCGGCATCAGCCGGGGCACCGCATGGCCGTTCTCGCGGATGCCCTCCAAGTCGTAACCGCTCTTTTCGAACGCCGCCTTGAGCACGGCGACCGAGCGGGGCTTGATCGTTTTGCCGCGCCGGGCATCGACCGGCAGGAAACGGAAGATCGACTCCCGCACCTCCACGCCGGTCTTGCCGGTGCAGACCAAGGACAACGCCGCCATCGCGGTCGTTTTGCGCGGGCCGTCCTTCACATCGCCGCCGCAACCGGCGACGAGCAGACAAACCGGCAAGGCCAGGGCGTAATATCCAAACCGTTTCATGCGGAGCCGCTCTCTCGTGCCTACTATCATGACCTGCACTATAGGAGCGGCCCCGGCGACCATGTTGCGACAAGTCTCTGTCAAATTTCGGACGGACTCGGCCCGCATGACACAGGAATGTCACAGTGCAATCCTTTTATTTCAGTCGGTTGTGAAAAGTTCGTCAGGCGGATCGCGGAATGCGCGCGGTCACGGCCAAGCCGCCCGCCGCCGACGGGCCGGCCGCGACCGTGCCGCCCATGAACTCTAAGTTGCGCCGGACCACCCAGAGGCCGACGCCGAAATGGTTCGATCGCGCGCCGTGCTTCTCCGGCCCGGCCGGACGGTCGGAAAAATACCGCTCGAAAATCCGGTCCCGGTTTTCTTCCGGCACGCCGGGGCCCTCATCCGTCACCGTCAGAACCGCGTCCCCCGACTCGGCGCGCAGCGACACCTTGATCGTGCCGCCGCTGGGTGAAAAGCTGATCGCGTTCTCCAGCAGGTTCTCCATGACGGTCTCGATCATGTCCTCGTTGGCGTTGACGAACACGCCGGGCGCGATGGCGATCTTGATGACGATATCCTCGCTTTCCCGGGACTCGGCATAGCCGGTGCAGATATCGCCGACCAGCGCGGAAAGATCGGTCCGCTCGAGCTTCGGGTTCATCAGGCCGGCAAGCGTCTCGTCGATCCGCCGCGCCGCCGAGACCAGCGAATCGAGGCGCTCGACCGATTGCTCGATCAGCTCAATCCCGCGCCGCCCGCGCGTGTCTTCCGCCGGCAGCGCCCGGCGGATTCCCTCGATCGATTGCGAGATCACCGCAAGCGGAGCCTTGAGCGCATGGGCGTTCTCCTCCGCCGTCTGGCGGATCGCGTTTTCCGACTCCCGCAGCGTGAGAACCAGGCGATCGAAATCGAGCGCCACGCCGGCGAGTTCCGGAATCTTGTTCTGCTCGGCGAACGACGATTCGCCGCCCGAACGGGTGCGGATATTGCGTGCGACGTTCTGAAACCGCTGCAGGCTGCTCCAAATGCTGAAGAACATCATGAACACGATGACGGCCATCGTCCCGTAGATGACCAATGCGATGCGGAC
>JAVJPD010000080.1:0-4500 GCA_040216475.1 Rhodospirillales bacterium | reverse complement strand
CGATTGCGCCATCGTCATTCAATATCACCACGCCGAAACCATGAAAATCCGGCGCCAGCCGGTGACCTGCCTGATCAGCGAATACGTCGAGGGCGTGCAGCTGTCGCACTATATCAAGACGCACCCGCAAAAGCGCCTGCCGCCGTTCAAGGCGCTGCATCTGTTCTACGCGCTGATGTCGGGCCTGGACGAAATTCACTGGCGCAACGAATATCACGGCGATCTGCATTCCGAGAATATCCTGGTCAAGCCGTTGGGAATTTTCTGCGACGTCAAACTGGTGGATTTCTATTTTCGCGGCCGCCCCAACAAGGAGCACCGCCAGGGCGATATCATCGAGGCCATGCACGTTTTATATGAAATGATCGGCGGGCGGCGCTATTATGCGTGCATGCCGCCCGAGATCAAATCGATCTGTTTGGGGCTGCGCCGCGATCTGATACTCAAGACCTACCCGAGCGCGCGTCACGTGCTCGCGCATCTCGAAACCTTCGACTGGAGCTGAGGCAATACATAAATGGATATGAAGGAAGCACTTTCAGGCGGCATGCCGAGGCCTGGAGAAACCCCGGCCGCGTGCCTCGAACGCGTGGCTTCGGTCTCTGAGCGCAAAACCACGCCGTGCGGCGAGGGCGATCTCGTCTGGCACGTATGGGGCGCGGAAAGCGGCGCGGATGAAGAAAAGAAAACGCCGGTCATCCTGATGCACGGCAATTTCGGCTCCTGGCCGCATTGGATTCGCAACATCCCGGCGTTCGCCGAAAAGTACGCGCTCTACGTGCCCGATCTGCCCGGCTTCGGCGACTCGGCGCCGCCGCCCAAGCCCTATTCGATGAACGGGATCGTCGAGGCCGTGATCAACGGGTTCGATGCGCTTACCTCGCCCGAGACCCGGCTGCACATCGCCGGGTTTTCCTACGGCAGCACGGTTTCCGGCTTCACGGCGCGCGCGCTCGGCGAACGGGTGTTGTCGCTTTGCCTGTGCGGCGGTTCGCGTATCGCCGGCATGCAGGACCTGCCGCGCGATTTCCGCAACTGGCGCAAGGCGGAATCCGATGAGGAGCGTCTGGCGGCGCACCGGCACAACCTCGGCGAGGCGATGTTCTCGGGCCACGGCGCGGTCGACGATCTCGCCGTCGCGATTCAGGACTGGATCGCGCCGCGCGGGCGCATCAAGCCGCGCGAGTTTCTGCGTCCGAGCGATCTGGTGCCGGCGCTGAAAGAGGTCGTCGCGCCGAAGCTCACCATCTGGGGCACGCGCGATCCGTATTATCCGTTCCTCAAGTCGAAATGGCAGGAAGCGATCGTCGACGCCAACGTCGGCCTCGCCCTGCAGGAAGTCGAGGGCGCGGGCCACTGGGCGATTTATGAATATCACGAAGAGATGAACAAGCGTTTGCTCGCCTGGTTCGCCGCGAACGATCCGAAATAGGGGCGGGGCGTGTTCGAACTGCACCCGACTTTGGCGAAAGATACCGTGAGCGTTACGGCGCTCGCGCTGTCCCGGGTGCTGCTGATGAACGACGCGCGTTTTCCCTGGCTGATCCTGGTGCCCCAGGGATCTGATGTATGCGAGGATGTGCGCGAAATCCATCACTTGGCGCAAGGCGATCAAACGCTGTTGTTCGCCGAAGCGATGCGGGCATCGGAAATTCTCGAAAAAATGTTTGCGCCCGACAAGATCAACGTCGGCGCGCTCGGCAATCTGGTGGAGCAATTGCATTTTCACGTGATCGCGCGCTTCAAGACGGACGCCGCCTGGCCCGGCCCGGTGTGGGGACACGGTAAGGCGGAACCGTACGCACCCGATGAGCTCGAACGCATACGGAGCAGCCTAACGAACGCTTTCGGCTAGCAGGTTTCGGAAAACGCCTTGCCTCGCGCTTCGAGACGCTTGCTTCGCTCGCTCCCCAGGGTGAGGCAAGGTATCGAAACGGTTGACCTCATGCTGAGGAGCGCAGCGTCTCGAAGCGCGAGGCCAATCGTGTAATATCGTTTTTCAGCAGCCCTTCACACATAGGCCCTTGCCGTCGAATTCCATCGTCTTGCCGCTGATGGTCGGGTGTACGGGCATGGCGCCGCCGATTCCCTTGATGAACTTGTCGAGCTTGGAGCCGGGAATGACCTTGCCGCCCTTGGTCGACTGCTCGTTGGCGTGCGACGGGATCACGGAGGCCGGTTTCACCAGCTCCTTGGTCGCCCAGGACGCTTCCTCGGGGCCCATGGTATTGATGTCGCCGATGTTCATCACCGCGAGGTTGGCTTTGTAGTAGCGCCGCACCAGGGTTTCCATGTCGGAGGTGTGCCCCGTGTCGGCGGAAATATAAACGACGAGGCCGTTGGTGAAGCGCAGCACGAAGCCGCTGTCCGGCCCGCCGTACGCGGTAAGCCCGCTTTTCGTCATCGCGGCTTGCAGGTCCTTGTCGATGATGAACGGGGCGTCGGCGCCGTTCGAGTGAACGGTCGGAATGGCCGAGACGATCACGCCGCCGAATTTCATCTTGCCGCCCGGGCGCAGGCGCTTGACCAGCTTGCGGACTTTTTTCTTGTCGACGCCCGCCTTGACCATGCGCACGGAGAAGTAGGCGCGCATCTGTCCCGCGCCGAGGATGTAGGAGCCTTTGCCGGCGGCGATCTCGACGGAGTTCGAGAGCGGCGTGGTTTCCACCGCGTATTTGGGACTCTTGCACGAACCCGCGCCGGGTTTGTCCTGGCGCCGGTCGCCCTGGTGATCGCCGTGGATGCTGCTGACCAGCACCACGTCGAGTTTTTTCGGCAGGCGCGGATCGTCCGTGCCGGCGACCGTGCGGCCCGCATCGAACAACAGGGTCGTGCCGTCCGGGTCCTCGAACACGAGCGCGCGGTCGTGGCGGCACATGTCGCCGTCGTGGGTGCCGAGCGGGGTGATTTTTACGTTTTTGGCCGAGGCGGGCGAAGCCGCGAGGCCCGTCAGCAGGAGCGCGGCCGCGGCCGCGAAAAACAGATGTCGCATGATGATCCCTCCCTAAGGGTGTTTTACTTTTCTGGAAAAGCATAACACGACCAGGGTTATGCGGCATCACAACTGTGTGACCGTGCAGGCCGAAATGCCCGTGGAAGGGCGCCAATCGGATTATTGGTTTAGGAGTTTTCCTTTTGGGTCAGCCAGTCGGTCGGGATCTCGCGGCCGACGCCTTTCGCCTTTGCCTTGTGATAGAGCACCGCGCCGACGGCGGCGAACTGCAGGCCGATGCCGACCGTGTTGAGATAGATCGTCACCTGATCGTCGCTTTCGCGTTTTTTGCATTGGCCGCTCAGCAATTCGCCCAGCGTCGGCAGTTTGTCGACGCCGGCGTCTTCGGAAAAGGACTGGTTCTTGCCGGCCTGCTCGGGATGCTCGAGCCCGTGCGTCGTGACGAAGATCGGCTCGGTGGTCTTGGTGTGCACGACCGCGACGTCGGCATCGCGCACTACGGAAGCGGGAATCTCGAATTGGGTAATGCAGCCGAGGTGCATGCCGGGCTTTACCCAGGCGGGATCGAACACCTGGGCTTTTGCGTTGGTCGCGCAAAGGATGATGTCCGCGCCCTCGACCGCTTCCTCCGCGCTGTTCACGTCGATCACGGTGACGCCGTATTTCTCGCTGGTCTCGCGGGCAAAGCGCGTGCGGTTCTGGCCCGTCGGGCTGTAGCACTTGATCACGTCGATGTCGCGCACGGCGGCGACGGCGGGCACCTGCTTGTCGGCCTGCTTGCCGCAGCCGAGCAGCGCGACGGTTTTGCAATTTTCGCGCGCGAGATGCTTGATGCCGAGCGCGGTGGTGGCGGCGACCCGGGTCGGGTTCAGCGCGCCGTCGGTGAAAATCATCAGCGGTTCGGTGGTTTCGGTCGAGAACACGATGCCGAGGCCGGTGTAGCGTTCGCCCGGCACCGCCGGCAGCTTGGTGCGCCGGAGCTGACCGTTGACCTCGTAGAAGTGATGCATGTCCGACGTGATGCGCACGCACCCGACGCCCGCGTTCGGGATCAGCCCGTCCATGGATTTCAGGATGTACATGGTGTCGTCCTTGACGCCGGGGGAGACGAGATCCATGCGGTCGCGCATGGCGGCCTCGCCGAGGCCCATGTCGCGATAGGCGCCTTCCAGCACGTCGATGCAGTCGGCGACGGTCAGCAGCGAACGCACGTCGTCGTTGTTGAGCAGAATGGTCATGAAATCCTCCCCGAATGTCGTTCCGGCTTATGTTAACATACGCTTATATACGGCCGGACGGTTTCGCGCCACGGCATACGCGCATGAGAAAAGGGTATGGAATATGCCGTGGGGGAGGGGCGGAAAAGAGCCGTTTATTCCGCCGCGGCCCGAGCGCCCGCGACCTTCTCGACCCGCACCGCCGAGAACTTGAACTCGGGGATTTTACCGATCGGATCGAGCTGCGGGCTGGTCAGGATATTGGCCGCCGCCTCTTGGAAGCAGAACGGGATAAAGATCATGTTATCGGGCACGTCGCGGTCGGCCCGC
>JAVJPD010000079.1:0-4642 GCA_040216475.1 Rhodospirillales bacterium | reverse complement strand
GCCACCATCACCCTGAACCGGCCCGAGCGCCGCAACGCCTTCACGCCCGACATGTTCGACGCCTGGATCGCTGCACTCGAGGAAAGCCAAGCCCGCGACGACGTCAACGTGGTCATCATCACCGGCGCCGGCACCGCATTTTGCTCGGGCGGCGACGTCAAGGCAATGGGCGAGCGGGAATTCAACGCCCTCGAAGAAAAGAATTATCTGTGGGAGAACCTCAACCGCCTCCCGCTCACGATGGAGATGATGGACAAACCCGTGATCGCCGCGGTCAACGGTCCGGCCGCCGGCGCCGGCATGGACGCCGCCCTGATGTGCGACATTCGTTTCGCCGGGCAAAGCGCCAAGTTCGCCGAAGCCTACGTCAAGGTCGGCCTCTTGTCCGGCGAAGGTGCGACCTGGTACCTGCCGCGCCTGGTCGGGCTCGGCAAGGCCTTCGAGATGCTCTGGCTCGGCGATTTCGTCGACGCCGACGAGGCCTACCGGATCGGACTCGTCAACGCGGTGTTCCCCGACGACGAGTTGATGGACAAGGTTCGCGAAATCGCCGCGCGGATCGCCAACGGGCCTTCGCTCTCGATCCGCATGCTTAAGCGCATGGTCTATCAAGGCGCGAAAATGGACGTGCGCACGCACCTCGACATGACGTCCTCGCACATGTCGATCATCCGCAAGACCGAAGACTACAAGAACGCCGTCAAAGCGTTCGCCAATAAGGAAAAACCCGTTTTTAAAGGAAAATAAAGTCAATCTCGGGAGAGGATACGCTCATGTTCGAGTTCGAAACGATCACCTACAAAGTCGAAGACCGCATCGCCTGGGTCAAGCTCAACCGGCCGAAGACACGCAACGCGATCAGCATGCAGATGCGCGTCGAACTCTACAAAGCCTTCACCGACTTCAAGGATAACGACGATGCCTGGGTCGCGATCTTCACCGGCGAAGACCCCTCCTTTTGCTCGGGCAAGGACCTCTTCGAGAAAGCGGCCAGTCAGGACGGCGACGTCATCTCGAGCCGGGGCTTGGCCGTTTACATGCAAAATATCTATAAGCCCATCATCTGCGCCTTGAACGGGCCCTGCCTGGCGCAAGGCGCGGGCCTCGCGCTCAACGGCGACATCATCATCATGTCGGAGAACGCCTCGATCGGCTGGCCGCAGGTCAAGCGCGGCATTTCCTCGACGTCGGGACCCAGCTTCGGCGCGCATATGTTTCCAACCTACACGCGCGCCATGGGATACCTGCTGCGCGGCGTGTTCGCCTCCGCCCAGGAGTGTTACCAGTACGGCATCGCCAACGAGGTCGTGAAACACGAGGATCTGATCCCGACCGCCGTCCGGTACGCTAACGAGATCATGGAGTGCGCGCCCATGGCGGTGCGCTCGATCAAGCGCGCCACCCGCGAAGGCTGGGACAAGCCCGCTGCCGAGCGTGCCGATATCGCCCGGGCCATCGGCAAGGAATGCCGCGAAAGCGAAGACGCTAAGGAAGGCATTCAGGCGTTCAAGGAAAAGCGCAAGCCGATCTGGAAGGGCCGTTGACGACCGGGCCCGCGACCCGGCCCACGATCCGACAACGGCTCCGTCATTGGGCCGCTTCCTTAAAACGCGACGTTCTGGCGCTGTATCTCGCCGCGCGCGACCCTCGCGTACCGTGGTTCGCCAAGGCCGCGGCCCTCGTCGTCGCCGGTTACGCCCTGAGCCCGATCGACCTGATCCCCGATTTCATCCCGGTGCTCGGCTATCTCGACGATCTGATCCTGGTGCCGCTCGGCATCTGGCTGACGATCAAGCTGATCCCCGCGCCGGTGCTGGCGGATTTGCGCGAACGGGCCGAGCGCCAACTCATCGAAAAGCCGCGCAGTTGGGTTGCGGCGGTTTGTATCGTCGCGATCTGGCTCGCCGCGCTCGCCGCGACCGCCTGGCTTCTGTGGCCGCCCCTGTGAGCGGCTAAATCGAATCAACCGCGCGCGGCCAAGAACCGCTCATAGGCGGCCAGGGCGCCGAAGGCCTGCGCGGCGGCCGGCATTTCGTCGAATACCGCGATTCCGTTCTTTAAGGCGAATTCCCGGTGCCCGCGCTTCTTGGCATCGATCTCCGCGGTGCCGTCGGAGCGCAGCACGACAGCAAAATGAGACGTGCCGCGATGGCGTTCGATCACCCGCGCCGCCGCTTCGACCAAAGTGATCACATTGTCCTTGCCGCCGCTCTGGGTCAGGATCACCGGCAAATTGATATGCACGACGAACGCATCCGGCGGTTGATGGCTCAGTACGATATCCATGAGGCGTTCGGCGGTCTTGCCGTCTTCCAGGATGAGCGCCGCGCGCGACACGTCGAGCGGATTGGTGGTGCCCGCGCCGGCAGGCAGCTTGAGTTCCGCCAGGGCGTCGTGCGTCTTTTCGTCGAACTTCGGCAGGCGGATGCCGCCGCGCGAGAAGGCATCGACGCCGAGCACGCTGGTGCCGCCGCCGTTGCCCAGAAACACCGCCGTTTGCGTCGGCCGCTCGGGTTTCGGCACGAACATCTGAAAACCGTGCAGGGTATCGAGAAACTTGTCCAACGTGCCGACCATGACGGTGCCGGTCTGTTTGCACAGCGAGGTCCATGCCGCCAGATCGCCCGCCAGCGTGCCGGTGTGCGAGGACACCGCGCGGCTGCCGTCCTGGGTCTGTCCGCCCTTCAGCAACACGATCGGTTTCTCGGCCTTGGCCTGCTTCAAGGTTTTGAACAACCGCCGGCCGTCGCCGATGGATTCCAGATAAAGCCCGATGACTTTCGTTTTGGGGTCGACCAGATGAAAATCCAGAAGATCGCTCGGGTTGATATCGGCGGAATTGCCGAGCGCCATGACGCTGCGAAACGCGAGGCCGCGCGCCTGGCCGCGCCGAATAAAATCGGTCGACAGGCCGCCGCTTTGCGAGATGATCGCGACCGGTCCGACATCGGCGCCGACGCCGCTGACCATGCTGAGGCGCCCTTCCGGCGAATAGCCGCCGTTACAGTTAGGCCCCAGCAGACGAACGCCCGCGTTATGGGCCGCCGCGACCAGCTCGCCCTGCAGGCCCTTGCCCGCCTCGGTGTCGGCGAACCCGCCCGCCGTGATGTGAGCGAATTTGACGTTCCCCTTGGCCGCCGCGACGGCACCCGGCACCGCCTTTGCCGGAATCGCGACATAGGCGTAATCGACCGGCTCGGGAATATCGCCCAAACTCGGATAGGCCTTCATGCCTTCCACTTCGCCGGCCTGGTTGTGCACGGGAAAAATTTTGCCGGCAAAATCCATCGCCCGCAGCTTGTCGATAAACAAGTTCGCCCGGTTGCGGCCGCTTGCCGAGGCGCCGACGACGGCGATGGCGCGCGGCGTGAACAGCGGCGCAAAATAGGCGCGCCGTTCCTCGGGCGTCATCTCGGCAATGTCGGGGACTGGTTTATTCATGCGATGCGTACTTTACTTTTACTTTTAATTTTTTCATGCGACCAAGCCGCTGCAGGTGCCGACGATGGCCTTGACGCCCTTGTCGGTTTCGACCCAGACATCGCAAACGATCCGTATGCCGCTGCCTTCCGGTATCGTTTCCAGGACCACGCCCTTGGCGGTGACGAAGTCCTTGATGCCGACGGGACGGCGATAAGTCAAGGAGCCTTTGCCGCCGACGATCCAGCCTTCGCCGAAACACATCAGCATCATCCGATAGATCAGGCTCGCGGGACGGCTGGCCACCGCAATCGGCTCGCGCAAGCCCTCGCGCGCCGCTGCCTCCGCGTCGTTATGCAGCGTTTGCACGTCTTGTCCTTCCTCGCCGACGACCCGGTTTAATTCCGGGCTCAAGCGCCGCGAAACCGGCGGCAGCACGTATCCGATCGGGGTTTGCGCCGTCAGGACAGCCATGCCTCAAATCCTTTCCGGCTTGATGCCGCTGTCGATGCCGGCCCCCGCGCGCGGCGTATCGCGCTTGGCCATATCGAGTACCTGCACGCGCGAAGCGGTGAAGACGGCATCGCCGTGCTCATCCTTGGCGACAGTATCCCAGCGCACGAACTCGCGGCCGTTCTTGATCCATTTGTCGGAAATATGCCCCGAGACGATCAGGGTCTGGCCGGGCTTGATGGGCTTGAGGAATTCGAAGTCGTGTTTATAGAAAACGCCCCGGATATTATAGGTGCGCCCCAAAAGCCAGCGCGGCGGGCGGGACTGGATTTGCGGCGGCGCGACGCGCCCGCCCCAGGGCGAGTTCAGCACGTACCATTCGTGCCAATCCTCGTCGAGAAAGCACTGCTTTTCGATGTCGTCCTCGGTCACGGTCCATTCGAGCGCGCCGAGATCCTTGCCGACCTCGATTTCTTCATAGGTCGTGCGCTTGCCGCGGGCGTCCTCGGCGACACGCGTTGCGTTGGACTCTGTCATGAAACCTCTCTCGGCGTTAAAAATAAACCCGGGCGGCGACCGCGCCCTGATTAGAGGGCACGGTCGGCTAAGGCGGCGCCTCTTCTTAAAAGCTCCCTAAGACGTTCTACAGAGCTACGTTGAACTTCGTCTTGATGAAGTTCTTCATGAAGGCTTTAACCTCGGGCGTGATATCGATCGCGTCCTTGACGGCCTGCTTGGACTCGTCGCCCAGGATGACCGGATAGGCGCC
>JAVJPD010000078.1:0-4646 GCA_040216475.1 Rhodospirillales bacterium | reverse complement strand
CTTTCGGCCACCACTCCATGTTCGACGTGCCGGTGGCGGTGTTTCCGCCGTGCATCACCGGGCATTTGATCTCATTCATCGTTGTCTCCATCAGGAAATATCGAGGGTTTAAATTAGAATAATTCTAAACTATAGACAAGGCGGCGTGCCGTCAACATATTTTAGAACTATTCCAATGAATTGCCTTTCCCCGGTATGAAAAGACTACGCCGGTGCCGCTGCGTGTTCCTTGACTTGGGACAACACCCTCCATAAAGTGCCGCCGAAAGCGAAGGCCGGCCGAAAAAAGGCGGGCTCCGCCAGTCCGCGAGTTTCGCGCACTGGCGTTTTTTCGTGCTTTTAGCACGGGGCGTTTTTTCGTGCTTTTAGCACGGGGCGTATTTCGTGCTTTCGGCACGGGGGCGTATTTCGTGCTTACATTAGGATTTTAGGAAGCAAGGCTGGAATGTTCGACGGACTGACAAGCAAGCTGGGCGAGATTTTCGACGGGCTCAAGAAGCGCGGCGCGCTGAAGGAGACGGACGTCGAGGCCGCGCTGCGCGAGGTCCGTGTCGCCCTGCTCGAAGCCGACGTCGCCCTGCCCGTCGTTAAGGATTTCATCGACGGGGTCAAAACGGAAGCCGTCGGCCAGGACGTGCTGCGCAGCGTCACGCCCGGCCAGATGGTGGTCAAGATCGTTCACGATCATCTGGTGAAGGTTTTGGGTCCCGGCGATACCGGCATCAACCTCGCGGGCAATCCGCCGGTCGCGGTGATGATGGTCGGCCTGCAAGGATCGGGCAAGACCACCACCACGGGCAAGCTCGGGCGCTTGCTGTCGGGCCGCGAGAAGAAAAAGACGCTGATGGCGTCGCTCGATATCTACCGCCCGGCGGCGCAGCAGCAGCTCACCGTTTTGGGCGAGCAGACCGGCGTGGCGACCCTCGCCCCGGTGATGGGCGAGCTGCCGGTCGCCATTGCCAAACGCGCGATGGAAACGGGCCGCAAGGAAGGTTTCGACGTCGTGCTGCTCGATACCGCGGGCCGGGTGCATCTCGACGACGACATGATGAAAGAGGTCGCCGCCGTGCGCGCCGCCGTGAATCCCACCGAAGTCCTGTTGGTAGCCGACGCGCTCACCGGCCAGGACGCGGTCAACATCGCCAAGGCGTTTCACGAGCAGGCCGGCGTGACGGGGATTGTTCTCACCCGTGTCGACGGCGATTCACGGGGCGGCGCCGCGCTGTCGATGCGCGCGGTCACGGGCTGCCCGATCAAGTACATGGGCGTCGGCGAAAAGCTCGAGGACCTGGAGACGTTCCAGGCCGAACGCTTGGCCGGGCGCATCCTCGGTATGGGCGACGTGGTCGGCCTGGTCGAGAAGGCCGCCGACGTGGTCGACCGGGCAGAGGCCGACAAGCTCGCGCAGAAAATGCTCAAGGGCCAGTTCACGCTGGAGGACATGGGCGAGCAGCTCAAGCAGATCGGCAAGATGGGCGATATGGAAGGCCTGATGGCGATGCTGCCCGGCGTGGCCAAGGTCAAGACTCAGCTGGCGGCGCACCAAATCGACAATTCCATGCTCAAGCGCCAGCAGGCGATCATTTCGTCCATGACGCCGAAGGAACGGCGCAACGCGAAGCTCATCAACGGCTCGCGCCGCAAACGAATCGCCGCCGGTTCAGGAACTTCCGTGCAGGACGTGAACCGGCTTCTCAAGCAACACAAGCAAATGTCCGACATGATGAAGAAAGTCGGAAAAATGGGGAAACGGGGCCTGATGGGCGCTCTGCCGCCCGGCATGGGCGGGGGCGCGATGCCGCCGTTTCCGCGTTAAGAAACCAGAACATCGAAATCGAAACCATCAAGACCATTGAATTTCAAATCGTCATAAACCGAATTTCATAACTTAGGAGAGAAAGAAGCCTTATGCCGTTACGAATCAGACTTTCCCGGGGGGGCGCCAAGAAACGCCCGTTCTTTCGCATCGTGGTGGCGGATTCGCGGAGCCCCCGCGACGGCCGCTACATCGAACGTCTCGGCACCTACAATCCGATGGTGCCGAAGGATCATGCCGACCGGCTCAAGTTCGACGAGGAGCGCGTCAAGTATTGGCTCGGCGTCGGCGCGTTGCCGAGCGACCGGATCGCGCGTTTTCTGAGCCAGTCGGGCATCGTGGAAGCGCCGAAGATCTTCGATCAGACCAAGAAGGACAAGCCGCGCAAGAAGACTTTAGAGAGAATGGCGGCGAAGGAAGAGGAAGCCAAGGCGAAGGCCGAGGCCGACGCGCAGGCCGCGGCGGCGGCTGCCGAAGCGCCTGCCGAGGAAGCCGCTCCCGTCGAAGCGCCTGTAGAAGAGGCGCCCGCGGAAGAGGCCAAAGAGGAGGCGAAAGCCGAGGGCTAAAAGCCGGGTACTGAACGGTCATGGCGCTGGAACGGGTTTGCCTCGGGATCATCGTCGGCACGCGCGGGCTCAAGGGTGAACTCCGGATCAAGAGCTTCACGCAGGACCCCGCCGATATCGTCGCGTACGGTCCGCTCGAAGACAGGGACGGCAAGCGCACGTTCGCGCTGACCGTGACCGGCGAGCCGTCGGGGCGGCATAAAGGCGTGCTGTTCGCCCGGGTGAAAGGGGTCGGCAGCCTCGAGGAAGCCGAGGCGCTGAAAGGGACCGAGCTTTATATCCCGCGCGCCGCGCTGCCCGAGACGGATGACGAGGAGTTCTATCACATGGACCTCATCGGGCTTCGGGCGGATTTGGCGCAGGGCGGGGTTCTGGGCACGGTCCGGGCGGTCGAGGACTACGGCGCGGGCACCCTGCTCGAGATCGAAACCGACCGGGACGCGCCGACCCGGGATAAATACGTGATGGTGCCGTTCACCCGCGCGGCGGTGCCGGAAGTCGATATCAAGGGCGGCCGGGTGACGGTCGATCCGCCGCCGGGGCTCCTGGAGCCGGCGAAACAAGGCGAAGAAGATCAGCAAGACGACGAGAAGGACGGTTGAAAAGATAAGAGGATCAAAGGGTTAAGATCGATGGCGCAGAGCCCTTCCTGGACGGCCCTGGTGCTGACGCTGTTTCCGGAGATGTTTCCGGGGCCGCTCGGGCACTCGCTCGCCGGCAAGGCGTTGAAAGAGGGACTTTGGGCGCTGGAAACGGTGGACATTCGCGATTTTGCGCGCGATAAACACCGCACCGTCGACGACACCCCCTTCGGCGGGGGACCCGGGATGGTGATGCGACCGGACGTCGTCGATGCGGCCCTCGCCGCAGCCCTGGAACGGATGCCTCGATCGAAGGAGGCGCCGTTGATCTATCTGACCCCGCGCGGGACGCCTTTGGTTCAGGCGCGGGTCAAACAATTGGCCGCCGGTCCGGGTGCGATCGTGCTGTGCGGCCGCTACGAGGGTATCGACGAGCGTGTATTGCAGGCTCGTCATGTGGAGGAGATCAGCCTCGGCGATTTTCTCCTGTCGGGCGGCGAGCCCGCGGCGCTGGCGATGATCGATGCCTGCGTGCGGTTGCTGCCCGAGGTGATGGGATCGGAAGAGTCGTTATTTGAGGAGAGTTTCGAAGAAGGATTGATCGAGTATCCGCAGTTTACCCGGCCTCAGGAATGGCAGGGCCTTTCGGTCCCGCCGGTATTGACGTCGGGCCACCACGAAAAAATCAAGGCTTGGCGTCGGGCGCAAGCCGAGGCGATCACCAAGGATCGCCGTCCGGATCTCTGGGCCCGTTACGAGAACGCCGAAGCCGCAACGTCTCAGGCGAAGGACCGCGAGCAATGAATGTGATCGAACAGTTGGAACAAGAAGAAGTGGAGAAGCTGGCCGCCGCGCGCCAGGTTCCCGATTTCGCCGCCGGCGATACGCTGAAAGTGAGCGTGAAGGTCGTCGAGGGTGATCGCGAGCGTATTCAGGTTTTCGAGGGCGTGTGCATCGGCCGTAAGAACGCCGGGCTGAATTCGTCCTTCACGGTGCGCAAGATTTCCTACGGCGAGGGCGTCGAGCGGGTGTTCCCGCTGTATGCGCCGACGGTCGCGGGGATCGAGGTCGTGCGCCGGGGCGACGTCCGCCGCGCCAAGCTGTATTACCTGCGCGGCCGCCGCGGCAAGGCCGCCCGTATTTCCGAGAAGACCGACGGCTTCGCGGCCAAGCTGACCGCGCAAGACAAGGCCGCCGACGCGCAAGCCAAGCAGGCGGCGCGCAAAGGCAAGAAGGACAAGGTTGCGGTGCCCGAGGAAGGCAGCGCCGAACGTTCCGACGACGCCGCGGCCGAGGCCGGCAAAGCGTAACGCTTCCGTTGCGCCCCGACGGTAATGTCCGGCGCGGCGGCAATAACTAAAGAACAAGACATCGGGTTGTCCGCCGATCCGGGCGGACGACCGTCCGGGAGAGGATAAGCATGGCCAAACCGAAGACCCTGTTCGACAAGATTTGGGAAAACCACGTCGTCGACCGCCAGGACGACGGCACCTGCCTGATCTACATCGACCGCCACCTCGTGCATGAAGTCACCTCGCCGCAGGCCTTCGAAGGTTTGCGCAACACGAACCGCAAGGTGCGCCGTACCGATCTCACGCTTGCGGTCGCCGATCACAACGTGCCGACCACGGACCGCTCGAAGGGCATCGCCGACGAGGAGTCGCGCATCCAGGTCGAGGCGCT
>JAVJPD010000077.1:0-4483 GCA_040216475.1 Rhodospirillales bacterium | reverse complement strand
TTCTTCCCTGCGGGCCTTATCGGCCGTACTGCCCGGCGATACCGCCCTGATCGGTTTCGCCGGTGCGCCCTGGACGATCGCTTACTACATGGTCGAGGGGCGTTCGGGGCGTGACGGTGCCGTCGTGCGCGACTGGGCGTATCGGGAGCCGAAAGGATTCCGAAAGCTGATCGATATGCTGATCGAAACGACGATTGCATATCTGATCCGCCAGATCGAGAACGGCGCGGAAGCGATACAACTCTTCGATTCCTGGGCGGGTTTGTTGAGCGCCTCGCAATTCGAGCGCTGGGTCATCGAGCCGACCGCGAAAATCGTCGCCGGGGTAAAGGCCTCGCATCCGAACGTTCCCGTGATCGGCTTTCCCAGGGGCGCGGGTGTGAATTGTTCGGCTTACGTTCGGGAAACCGAGGTCGACGGCGTCAGCCTCGACAGTTCGATGCCGCTGGCGTGGGTGCGCGATCGGCTTCAATCCCGCTGCACGGTTCAGGGCAATCTCGACAATGTCGTTCTCAAGACCGGCGGCGCGTTGCTGGAAGACGAAACCGCCGCGATTTTGGCGGCGCTGTCCGGCGGGCCTTTCGTTTTCAATCTCGGGCACGGTATCCTGCCCGACACGCCGCCCGAAAACGTCGGGCGGGTTGCGGACATCGTCCGGCAATTCAAACGTATCTAGCGGATCGGTCAATGGCGAAAATCGCGGTCGTACTGTTCAATCTCGGCGGACCCGACGCGCCCGGTGCGGTGCGGCCGTTCCTGTTCAACCTGTTCAACGATCCGGCGATCATCGCGCTTCCCGGTCCGTTGCGCTGGCTGCTCGCGCAGCTGATCTCGCGCCGTCGTGCGCCGATCGCACGCAAGATTTACGCGCACCTCGGCGGTAAATCGCCGCTCTTGGACCTCACCCGCGAGCAGGCCGCCGCCCTGGAGAAGAAACTCAACGCCGGGCGCGAGACCTACAAGACCTTCGTCTCGATGCGCTATTGGCACCCGATGAGCGCCGAGACGGCGCGGGCGGTCAAGGGTTTCGAGCCCGACGAGATCGTGCTGCTGCCGCTTTATCCGCAATACTCGAGCACGACGACGGGCTCGTCGCTGTGGGACTGGCAGCGCGCGGCGGCGCGCGAAAGCCTGTTCGCGCCGACTTTCGCGCCGTGCTGCTATCCGACCGAGGACGGTTTCATCCGGGCCTACGCCGAACTCGTTCGCGATTGTTTGGCAAGGGAAAACCTGACAGGCAAAGCGCGGGTGCTGTTCTCGGCGCACGGCCTGCCGCAAAAGGTGATCGACGCGGGCGATCCCTATCAATGGCAGGTCGAGCAGACGGCGGCGGCCATCGTTGCGCAAATCGGCGCGGCGGCGGCCGACTGGGCGGTGTGCTACCAGAGCCGGGTCGGGCCGCTCGCGTGGATCGGGCCGTCGACGGAAGAGGAACTGAAGCGCGCGGCGCAAGACGGCATGCCGGTCGCGGTGGTGCCGATCGCGTTCGTGTCCGAGCATTCCGAAACCCTGGTCGAGCTCGACATCGAATACCGCCACCTGGCGCAAAGTTTGGGCGTGCCCGGCTACGTCCGGGTGCCGGCGGCCGGCACCCACGCGGCGTTCATCGACGGCCTCGCGCGCACGGTCGAGGCGGCGCGCGGCAAAAACGCGGCCCTCGAGCCCGCCGCCGGCGGGACGGAATGCCGCCGCCGGTTTTCCGGCTGCCCGCAGGGGCGGCCGCTTTGAGGTTGAAACGACGGTAACGGGAGAGTCCCATGCTGGAAGTATCGGCGGGCGCGTATTTGTGGATCAAGGCGCTTCACATCATCAGCGTGATCGCCTGGATGGCGGGCATGCTCTATCTGCCGCGCCTGTTCGTGTATCACGCCGACACCGAGCCCGGCACGGCGCAGTCCGAGACCTTCAAGATCATGGAACGGCGCCTGCTGCGCGGGATCGTCAACCCGTCGATGATCGCGTCGTTCGTCTTCGGCGGCCTGCTGCTGGCGATCCTGAACGACTGGTCGTCGGGCTGGCTGTACGTAAAACTCACGTGCGTGCTCGGCCTGGCGGCCCTGCACGGCATGACCGCGCGCTGGTACCGCGACTTCGCCGCGGACCGCAACCGGCGCTCGGCCCGGTTCTATCGCCTCATGAACGAGGCGCCGGCGGTGCTGATGGTGGTCATCGTGATCATGGCGGTGGTGAAACCTTTCTAGATCGGATCATGATTGATCGGAACCGTCGTTCGGGTCCCGATCAATCATGTGAATCCGATCTATAATCAATACCCTAGAGCCGATTCACACGGCTGCCGGATCGCCGCGCCGAGAGCATGCGGCGATCCGGCGGACCATGACCGGCCCCAGGCGATTGGTTCACCGCCACCGCCACCACCGCCGCACCGTTGCCGCGCAGAATAAAAATCTCCATTTGACTTGTAACCGCCTTTGGTTAATCCTATCTCCTTCTCTGGATCAGCTTCGGATCATTTTCGGATCACCGTCGTATCCAATCTCCACGAAAGCGCAGCGTCCCGCCCCCGCGGGGTTGCCTGAGTCGTTAGGTTTTTCCAAAAAATCAATGGGTTAAAGAGTCATTCGTCCTCTTTATTTCGAGCCCCTTTTCACCCCCTTTCCATCACAGCCCCATAGATCATTACGCTCATGAAATTAAAAGAACTCAAGAACAAGCCGCCCACCGAGCTCCTCGAATTCGCCGAGGAACTCGAGGTCGAGAACGCCAGCGGCCTGCGCAAGCAGGAAATGATGTTCGCCATTCTCAAGAGGCTGGCCGAGAACGGCACGTCGATTTTCGGCGACGGCGTGTTGGAAGTGCTGCAGGACGGCTTCGGCTTCCTGCGCTCGCCCGAGGCCAATTACCTGCCCGGCCCGGACGACATCTACGTGTCCCCGAGCCAGGTCCGGCGCTTCAGTTTGCGCACCGGCGACACCGTCGAGGGCGAGATCCGTTCGCCCAAGGACGGCGAGCGTTATTTTGCGCTGCTCAAGGTGACCGACATCAACTTCGGCGATCCCGCCGAGGTGCGCCATCGCATCAACTTCGACAACCTGACGCCGCTCTATCCCGACGAGCGTTTGGTGATGGAGGTCGAGAAAAAAGGCAAGGACAAGGACAAGGACAAGGACGGCACCGGCCGGGTGATCGATCTGATCTGCCCGATCGGCAAGGGTCAGCGCGCGCTCATCGTAGCGCCGCCGCGCACCGGCAAGACGATCATGTTGCAGAACATCGCGCACTCGATCGCGGCCAATCACCCGGAATGCTATCTGATCGTGCTGTTGATCGACGAACGGCCCGAGGAAGTCACCGACATGCAGCGCACGGTCAAGGGCGAGGTCGTCAGCTCGACGTTCGACGAGCCGGCAACGCGCCACGTGGCGGTCGCCGAAATGGTGATCGCGAAGGCCAAGCGTCTGGTCGAGCATAAGCGCGACGTGGTGATCCTGCTCGATTCGATCACGCGTCTCGCGCGCGCCTACAACACGGTGGTGCCGTCGTCGGGCAAGGTGCTGACCGGCGGCGTCGACGCCAACGCCCTGCAACGCCCGAAGCGGTTCTTCGGCGCCGCGCGCAACATCGAGGAAGGCGGCTCGATGACGATCATCGGCACCGCGCTCGTCGATACCGGTTCGCGCATGGACGAAGTCATCTTCGAGGAATTCAAGGGCACCGGTAACTCGGAAATCATTCTCGACCGCAAGCTCGTCGACAAACGGACCTTCCCCGCCATCGACATCACCAAGTCGGGCACGCGCAAGGAAGAGCTGCTGGTCGACAAGGGCACGCTCTCGAAGATGTGGGTGCTGCGGCGCATTCTCATGCCGATGGGCGTGGTCGATGCCATGGAGTTCCTGTTGGACAAGCTCAAGAACACGAAGAACAACAACGATTTCTTCGATTCGATGAACACGTAATCTTTATTTATCGCACACGAAAAACCCGCCGAGAAAAAGTCCGGCGGGTTTTTTGTTGTGTGGGTTGGGGCGGCGTTTGATCCGGAACCGTTGTTTTTAGTTTGTCATTGCCCGGCCGAATGTCGGGCGCATTGCGCACGGCGTTCGTGTCCGGGCAATCCAGAGGGCTTCGCCGACTGGATGCCCCGGGCTTGCGCCGGGGCATGACGGGATAAAATTACCGAGTCATTTAGAAGGACGGCAAAGTTGACCTCCGCGCTACGGCAGCAAAATCGTCGAGCCGGTGGTCTTGCGCGCTTCCAAATCGCTATGCGCTTGGCGGATGTCCTTGAGCGCGTATTCCTGATTGAGATGCGGTTTGACGTGCCCTTCGAGAACCACCTTGAAGAGCGACTCGGCGAGATCGAGCAGATCCTCGCGCTTGGCGACGTGATGGATCAGGCCCGGACGGGTCAGGTAGAGCGAGCCCTTGGCGGTGAGGATGTTGGGCGAGAACGACTCGACCGCGCCGGACGAATTGCCGAAGCTGACCATGGTGCCGAACGGGCGCAGGCAATCGAGCG
>JAVJPD010000076.1:0-6088 GCA_040216475.1 Rhodospirillales bacterium | reverse complement strand
CTCGCTCCCGAGCAGCGAGCTGTTCCTCCACACTATCGGGGAAAGCGGCAATTTGCCCCTCAAGGGTTTTGATCCGCTGCCGGAGTTGCTTCTTTGTGAGCCATTGCAATTCCATGTGGAAAGAAATTATAGAGCTATCGTTTCTTCGGAAGCTTGGAGGAAGGCCATCATTGGAAGCATGGGCGGCCAAGTCCCAAATTGAGGCGCTCATGCCCTCGATCTCTATATTTTTAACCTTGCTATACTTCTCATCAAACACCGAGCGCGCAAAAAATAAGTCTCGGGTTAACGCCCCCCGCTCATGGGGAATGGCTGCATTCTCGCTCAAAGGCCCAATGACATAAGCCTTGAGCTTCGCCTCGTCGAGCAGGATATCGTCTGGGTGCGGGAATAGACGCGGCGGTGGAACATCTTGCTCTTTGCACTTCGCAATCATCGCCTCGCCTTCTGCTTTCTTTTTTGCTAAATACTCGTATTGTTCGGTCGCCTGCTTGCGTGCCTCCCGCTCTTCTTTCCGCAGCAACTCGAAAGCAAATTTCTTGGCCAGTCGATTGCCTTTCATGCCGTCGATCAAAATGCTCCGCACAATCGCCTGTGATGCGCTCATTGCGATTGGCTTTCCATTCTCCTGTAATTTCAGTTCACGGAAGGCTTCTTCTTCCAAGATGCGATCCAGATTGCCATCTCGGAATCTTTGCCGGCCCGATTTTTTTACCGCTTTCTTGGGACGTCCCTTCGGATTGCCGGACTTCCCTTTAATAAAGCGCGCATTCTTAGGCGGCTTGCCATAGCCGACTTCATAATTTGTATCCTGGCTACGGTGGGCTCCTTCAGCGTGGGAGCCCTTCTTGCGATCTCCTGAATTACGTTCGGAACCTTGGCTCATATCACTCCTCCATTCCCATAGGCTCGAGCGTTTGCTGCTCTTCGATATCCTCGAAACGCTCTTCCGTCCCCACGAGGGTTGCATGCTTGCCCGTATAAATTTGCCAGCGTCTGACGATGGTGTCGCAATAGGCGGGATCGAACTCGAGAAGCTGAGCGCACCGGCCGACCTGATCGGCTGCGATCAACGTCGTGCCCGAACCTCCAAAACAATCGAGCACGACATTGCCGCGTTTCGAGCAGTCGCGAATGGCATCGGCAACCAAGGCAACCGGCTTGACCGTCGGGTGCATAGCGAGATCCGTGTCTCGGCTCGTACCGAAACTATTGATGCCAGCATAATCCCAGACATTGGTGCGGTAGCGGCCCGTATCACCCAGGCCGAAGGTGTTGACGTGAGGAGCGCTACCGACTTTGAACACGAAGATCAACTCGTGTTTGGAACGATAGAAAGTTCCCATGCCGCCGTTGGTCTTGTTCCAGATACAAAGGTTTTTGAGCTCGCTGAAGGCTTGCTTCCCCGCCACCAGTAGCTCTCCCATGTGACGCCAATCCATGCACACGAAAGCAATGGCACCGTCTCGGCATGCCTTGGCAGCGATACCGAGCGTTCCCACCAAGAAGGCCGTAAATTCCGACTCGGTCATTTCCCCGGCGCCCATCGCGAACTCGCGATGGCGCACGTTGCCAAGCCCGCACACATGGCCGTCGATCGGCACATTATAGGGAGGGTCGGTAAAGATCAGATCGACCACCTGATTGCCCAACAGCTTCGCATAGTCCGAAGCGTCCCGCGCGTCGCCGCAGAGCACCCGATGATGGCCGCACTGCCAGAGATCGCCGCGCCGGCTGACCGGTGTCGCCGGCAAGGGTGGAATCGAATCCTCAGGCCCACTTGAGCCGGACGGATCCCTTTCCTTCGCCGTGTCCAGCACAAGATCCACTTCGGCCAATGAGAAACCGGTCAGCTCCACCTCGAAATCAAGATCGACGAGGGCCTGCAGCTCGACCGCCAGCAAGTCCTGGTCCCAGCCGGCATTGAGCGCCAACTTATTATCCGCGATCACGTAGGCTCGCCGTTCGGCAGCCGTCAGATGCGAGAGGCGAACCGTGGGCACATGGGTCATGCCGAGGTGTTTAGCTGCCAAGATCCGACCGTGACCGGCGAGGATCGTGTCATCGTCAGCGATCAAAACAGGATTGGTAAAACCGAAACGGGTAATGCTGTTCGCGAGTTGGCGAACCTGGCGCTTGGAGTGAGTGCGCGCGTTGCCGGCATAGGGCCGGAGCGCTGCGATTGGCCGGTCCTCGATGGTCTTGACTGATTGAGCCTCGTTCCTAAGGTTCGGTGATTGGGTATTCATGCCATATGCCTTGCTAATGTTCACCTTATGTTCTCAGTGACATCGAAGCAGTTTGGCGGTTCTTTTTCAAGAAAAATTATCAATAAAATTGTTAATACGATTCCAGTGCTTCCGATACGTGCGGTGAGTATCGGGAATAACGAGGATAACGAGCACGCTCCCACTTTGGGCCATGAAAATGCACCAGACGCGAACGCCATCTCGTTATGGGAGCAAAAATCCCACAACAATGTGGGATGTGGTCTTGCTCGTCCCGCTTAACGACATTCCCGTCCCACTATCCGAACAAATATCCCATAACCATCCCGGTATAGAGAGAACTCATCCCACTTTGCGATAAGCCGTCCCGCTTCATCGGAACGAACGTGTTATGTCTTTTAAGGGCCTCAATTGGCGCGAATTCAGGGCATCAGGATGATCAAGTGTTCGATGCCCGGTTCTACTCGACAGCAAATTCGTTTCTGTTTAATCGCAAACAAATCCCTGTTCCCCCCGAGAAATTCCCTGTTTCTCGGCGTAGGGAATTTGCCAAAAAACCCAAGAAAATCGGGCTGCTATTCAGCTATAGCCGATCTTATTGAGCCACAATTTATAGAAATTCCCTGTATTTACCCTGGTATCAGGGAACGCTAGCCAGAGACGGGTTCGCACCAGACTGCCTGCACCGCCAGCAAGTCTTTGATATTACTGTTTTTTTATAAAACTGCGAACCCTCGGTACTTGTGCCGGGGTTCCGCGCCATTTTCCAGGGGACTTTGGTTGATAGGAACCAGAGAATACCCGAATGGAGAAAACTCCGGACAACATCGAGAATTTTCTCCGTCGGCAGATTTAGCGGTTCCGGTTATAGGGAATAGAGAGGCTCAGTTAAAACTCAACAAGTCTCTTTGTTCGGCCCATTTTAACGGCAGGTTAGTGCGTTTGATCAGCGTCTGGGCCGTAAGATCGGCGGGCTGGGTGCCGGCAAAGATCGCCTCGACGATGTCGGGTGCGAGGAAGGCTAGCGGCAACAGATGGCCGACATAACGACAACTGATACCTTCCGCCTTGGCAATCTCTCCATGCGATCGAGCGTGGCCGCTCACGAGAGCATCGAACCATTTGCGAGCGCGTGTGATGGCTTTAATCAATGTTGGATCAGGTTTAAATGCACCAGTGTTGTTACCTGCTTCTTCAAGAATGAGCCGCATCTCGACACCCCTCCGCCTAATCCGTGCCGGAACCACACGCTGTATTATTGTGCCGGTCTCGCCGGTAAAGCCGCCGCACTCGACGACCAGAAGGAAGGTCCGCAGCAGGCCGATGTCGATATTTGCGTTGAGGTTTATCATTGTAAAAATCAATTTATAATGTAATAAAAATCAATTTCAACAATATAAAAAAACCTTATATGAAACCGGTATTTAGATGTTCATGGAGATTGCCGTTGTCCCAGAATTTTCGAAATAACGTGTCAAAAAGTGTTGCCGCGCGGGTTGGTATTATCATGGGAAGTACGTCTGATTGGCCGACGATGGAGTTCACCGCCAAAACCTTGGCTGAATTCAACGTACCCCATGAGTGCCGCGTGGTTTCGGCGCACCGGACACCGGACCGGCTTTATGAGTATGCCCGCTCGGCCCGGGACCGGGGCGTGGCGGTCATCATCGCCGGCGCCGGCGGCGCCGCACATTTGCCCGGCATGACCGCGGCGCTGACGACCCTGCCGGTGCTTGGCGTGCCCATCGAGAGCGCCGCTCTAAAAGGCCTCGACAGCTTATATTCGATCGTTCAAATGCCGGGGGGCATTCCCGTCGGCACCTTAGCGATCGGGCGGCCCGGCGCAATCAATGCGGCCTTGTTGGCTGCACAGATACTGTCGATCAGCGATCCCGCGCTCGCCAAAAGCATCGCTTTATGGCGGCGGCAACGAGCCGATGAGGTTCCCGTATGCCCGTGAGGGATTGCGCCGGCGCTATTCCGATGGGCGGAACGATCGGTATCCTCGGCGGCGGCCAGTTAGGCCGTATGGCAGCCATGGCGGCAGCACGACTGGGCTATAGCGTTCATGTTTTCAGTCCCGAGCCGGATGCGCCGGCCGCCGAAGTCAGCCGTTATCATACCTGTGCGGCTTTCGACGATTGGCCGGCACTGGAAAGTTTCGCGCGTACCGTGCAAGTCATTACTTGCGAGATGGAGCATGTTCCTTCGCCCACCTTGAGATACGTCGCAGCGATAACGCCGCTGCGCCCGGGTGCCGGCGTTTTTGAAACATGCCAAGACCGCGTTGCCGAAAAGACTTTTCTGAACCGAATTGGCATCACAACGGCGCGATGGCAAATAATCGAATCGCCCGATCAAATCCGCGAAGTTCATCGCGACGGTTGGGCATCGGGAATATTGAAAATCGCCTTCGCCGGCTACGACGGCAAAGGACAAATTCGTCTGGAAAAGGGCTGGTCTAGCGAAGATATAGACGGCATATGGGCGCAATTGTTCGGTACTAAAAGTGGCGTCGGGTCGGTGATTCTCGAAGAGATCGTTCCGTTCGAACGCGAACTATCTGTGATCGTCGCGCGCGATGACACCGGACAAATCGCGGCCTTCGACGCGGTTGAGAACATTCACCGCAATCATATTCTTTCCGTCACCCGCGCCCCGGCGGCGGTGCCCGATAAAATTCGGCAAACGGCCGTGCATATAGCTTCGACGATCGCCGATGCGCTCGACATTCGAGGTGTTTTGGCCGTCGAGATGTTTCTGACGGTTTCTGGCGATCTCTTGGTTAACGAGTTGGCACCGCGTCCCCATAATTCCGGCCACTGGACGATTGATGCCTGTGGCACCGATCAGTTTGAACAACTTATTCGCGCAGTCTGTGGATTGCCGCTCGGCCAACCGGATCGTTGGGCGGATGCGGAAATGATCAATCTGATCGGCGAAGATGTCGGAAGGATTCCCGAATTTCTCGAAATGCCGAATGCCCGATTGCACCTTTACGGCAAGCGGGAGGTGCGAACGGGCAGAAAAATGGGACACGTGACGATCATTAAGCCACCGGCTAAAAATTCAGGAACGATTTTGAAAACGGAAATCTCTCACGCCCATCTGGAGTCGTAAGCAGAAATGACTGAAATTCTCTCCTCTCCGCCGATACTGTTTTTTCTCCTGGGATTGGCGGGCGCGTTGGCGCAGGCAAAAATCCGAATTCCCGAAGCCTTGGCGAAAACGCTAGCGATTTACTTGCTGCTTGCCATTGGCCTTAAGGGAGGCGCAGCGCTTTCGCGCGAAGGGCTAGACCTGTCCCTGTCGCTCGTTGCTATCGCCGGAATCTTGATTAGCGGCTTCCTTCCCTTACTGGCTTACTACCTTTTGCGGTCATTCACGTCCCTTACCTCGGCGGAATCAGCGGCGGTTGCGGCGCATTATGGCTCGATCAGTATCGTAACCTTCATTACGGCGACGGCGGTTCTCGATGACTCGGGCATCGGGTATTCGGGCGGTATGGTCGGGGTTGCGGCCTTGATGGAGGCGCCGGCAATCATTACGGGCCTGTGGCTTGTGGCGCGCTCGGAAAACACGTTAGCCAAACTCGAAACGGCTAAGCTGTTTCGTGATGTAACCTTTAACGAAAGCATTTTCTTGCTTCTTGGCGCACTGTTGATCGGCTTTTTCTTGAACAGCAAAGGGCAGACATCCTTGGCGCCATTTTTCATCGATCCGTTGCAGGGGATCCTGTGTTTGTTCTTGCTGGATATGGGGCTCAAGGCCGGAGAAGGTTTGCGCGGTGATGTCCGCGTTCTTAAGCCGGGTCCTATCGTGCTCGGCATGGGCATCCCCGTCATCAACGCGGCCATCGC
>JAVJPD010000075.1:0-2763 GCA_040216475.1 Rhodospirillales bacterium | reverse complement strand
TCCCCTACACTCCGCCTCGATCCGGCCCGCTCCACCCAGACCGGCACCGATGCCGGAATGACTCAATAATCATCACGGTCTAAAGCGAAGACAACTGAGGAAACGGACATGACTTCTGATACTCTCGACTTGGCGGCCGGAGCCATCGATCGCAAAGAGCGCGCGGCCCGTGCCGGATTTCTCGGCAACCTGAAGATCGGCACGAAGATTTATCTGATTAGTACGTTTCTGCTGCTTTGTATGGCGGCGGTCGGCGGCATCGGCGTCTTTAAAATGAACATGATCGGCGATGAGATCGTCGGAATCGCCGAGCGCGATATTCCCGCCACCAATAACGTTACCAACATCACCATCCACCAGTTGGAACAGGCCATCATTTTCGAGCGCGCCCTCCGCTTCGGCGAGACCATGGGCGCCAATGTTCTCAACAAGGAAATGTTCGCGAAAAATGTCCAGAGCTTCGGAACAATCGCCGATAAGGTCGGGGCAGAATTCAAGTCGATCGAGGCGCTGTTGAAGAAATTCGAGAAGGAAGCCACCCAGGAAAAGTCCAAAAAGGAATTCAGGCACACCCTCGGGGAAATCGAAAAGGCCGACGCGCTTCATCAAGACTACGGCAGGCAAGCCAAACAAGTGTTTTCCACGCTCGCCGCGGGCGAGGCCCGGAAAGCCCACGAGCAAGCCGAAAGGGCCGAAAAAATCGAGCGCGAGCTCGACCGGACGCTGATCGCCACCCTCGATAGGTTGAAAAAATTCACCGCCGAGGCCGCGATGACCGCCGAGCACGACGAAAAAACCGCGTTGATGCAGATCTTGGCCGTTTCAGGCGGTGCGATCGTCCTCGGATTGCTGATCGCATGGCTGATCAGCCGTGCCATCGTCGGCCCGCTGCGCAAGGTCATGAACACGGTCGAGGCGCTTACCAAGGGCGACACCTCGGTTGATCTCGACGTCAAGTCGAATGACGAAGTCGGTACTTTGGCGAAGGGCGTCGAGATCTGGCGCAGCGCGGAAATCGAACGCAAACGTCTCGAGGCCGAAGCCTCCGAGAGGGAAAAGCGCGCCGAAGCGGAAAAACGCAAGGCCATGAACGATTTAGCCGATTCTTTCCAGCAACGCGTCGGCTCGACCATCGGTACCGTCGCCTCCGCCGCGACCGAATTGCAAAACACCGCCCAAGCGATGACCTCGACCGCCGACAATACCAGCAGCCAGTCGACCACGGTAGCCGCCGCGGCCGAACAGGCCACAAACAACGTGCAGACCGTCTCCTCGGCGGCCGAAGAGCTCTCCGCCTCGATCCAGGAGATCAGCAGCCAGGTTTCGCGCTCCGCGGAGATTGCCGCTGCCGCCGTCGAAGAAGCCAAACTGACCAACGAGAAGATCAACAGCCTTGCCAGCGCCGCCGATAAGATCGGTGAAGTCGTCTCCCTGATCACCGACATCGCCGAGCAGACCAATCTCTTGGCGCTCAATGCCACCATCGAGGCCGCCCGCGCCGGTGATGCCGGCAAGGGCTTCGCCGTGGTGGCATCCGAGGTCAAGAATCTCGCCAACCAAACGGCCAAGGCCACCGAGGAAATCTCCGAACAGATCGGCAGCATTCAAGGTGCGACCAAGGACGCCGTAACGGCCATCCAGGGCATTTCCAAGACCATCAACGAGGTCAACGAAATCGCCTCGGCCATATCGGCCGCCGTCGAGGAACAAGGCGCGGCGACGAACGAAATCGCCCGCAACGTCGAGCAGGCCGCGCAAGGCACGCAAGACGTGACGACCAATATCACCAAGGTCACCGAAGGGGCGGGGGAAACCGGCCAAGCCGCCGGCCAGGTCCTAGAGGCCGCGGGTGAACTGTCGAAACAGGCCGAATTCCTGCGCGGCGAAGTCGACAATTTCCTCAACGAAGTCCGGGCAGCTTAGGGAAAGCCCATATCGGCTCCGTATACCGACACCGCCAACCGTGAGCATGGACGATGGACGACTTACTCGCTGAATTCCTGGAAGAGACCAACGAAAATTTGGCCATCCTGGACACCGAACTCGTAAAATTCGAGCAGGACCCGAGCGACAGCGAAATTCTCGGCAATATCTTCCGTCTGGTCCATACCATTAAGGGTACCAGCGGCTTTCTAGGGCTGCCACGGCTCGAGAAAGTCGCGCACCGGGGCGAGGATCTGCTCGGCCAATTCCGCGACGGCAAACTGCAGGTTACGCCCGCCGCGGTGACGCTGATCCTCAAGTGCATCGACCGCATCCGCGAGCTGCTCACGGAACTGGGCGAAACCGGCGAGGAGCCCGCGGGCGACGACACCGAGCTTGTCTCCCAACTCGAGGCCATGGCGAGCGGCGAAACCGCTCCCGCCGTGGCCCCGCCGGCAGATGATACGGCAAACGGCGCGGCGGACGAGGCGCCGGATGACGATAGCACCGCCGGCGGGCCCGTCACGTCCGACGAAGGCTTTCCCGTCGCCGCCGAATTGCTGGCCGAATACGAAGCCGCCACAAGCGGCGGCAAAAGCCCCGTAACCTCGGCGGAAGGGTTCCCGGTCGCGGCCGAGTTGCTGGAAGAGTACGAAGCCGCGACGGCACAAGGCATCGAAGCCGCCAGCGACGAGGACATGAAGGCGGAAATGGAAGCCGAAACCGCCGCCGGGAAAGCTGCGCCGAGTACTATCGCAGCCAAAGAAACACACAAACCCGAAGCCCTCAAAACCGCCGCGCCGCTGGCCACGGCCTCGGCCAAAGTGCCCGCCAAAAAGA
>JAVJPD010000074.1:0-5835 GCA_040216475.1 Rhodospirillales bacterium | reverse complement strand
GGCGCCTCGATCCGCGAAGCGCTTTCGAGCCAGATGGTCGGTCCGATGTTTCCGATTCCGCTTGAAGCGATGCAGGGAAAACTGACGTTCGAGGATTTCGAGGCGGGAGACTCGTTCGACCTGTATCCCGGCGTGCATATTCGAACGACGCCTCTCAATCATCCCAACGATGCGACCGGCTATCGGATCGAGTATAAGGGGAGGTCGGCATGCTATGTCACCGATACCGAACATATACCCGGCCGGATCGACGAAAACATTCTCGGGTTGATCGAGAACGCCGATCTCGTCATTTACGACAGCACCTATACGGAAGAAGAGTTTCCCTCGCGGGTCGGCTGGGGCCATTCGACGTGGAACGAGGGTATGCGCCTGTGCCGGGAGGTAAACGCCAGGAAATTGGCGATTTTCCATCACGATCCCGATCACGACGATACGTTCATGGCGCAGCTCGAACGTACCGCCCAGGAGGCGTGGGACGGCAATTTCGTCGCCCGTGAGGGCACCGAAATCGACATCGAAAATCTGTAAACGATCTAGGGTTTGGGCGCTGCCGATTGCGGCCGGGCGGGTTGCGCCGGGTTGGCGCCGTCCGCGGGTGCGGGCTGCGGTTGCCCGGGGGCAGTCGTCGCCTTGTTCTTTTCTTCCTGCATTTTCTTCATGCGCTGCTCGAATTGAGCCTTCAGGTCCGGGGCGATCTTCGGCGCCAGCTTGATCTGTTCGGCCTGTTCGATCTTAGCGCGCTTATCGAGGTCCATGGGAAATACGCGGATGATGACGCGGCGGTTTTTGGCCATGTTTTCCGGAATCGGCTTGCCCTTGTCCGTCCTGTTCGGCACGACCGGACGAGTCTCGGCATAACCGGTCGCCTTGAGGCGCAAGGGATCTATTTTTTGCGAAGCGAAGTAGCGGGCGACCCGGGTAGCCCGGCCGGCGGAAAGTTCCCAGTTCGACGGATAAACGGGCGTGCTGATGGGGGCGTCGTCCGTATGGCCTTCGATTTCCACGTTGTAGAAGCGGAATTTAGGCGAACTGAGCGTTTCGGCGATTTTGTGCAAGAGGGGAATGGCTTCTTGGCGGATTTCGGCCGAACCGGGCTTATAGAAAGCCGACGAGTCCAATTCGATCACGACGCCCTTTTCGTCTTTCGTAATCTTGGTTACCTCTTCGGCCTGCATGGTGGCGACGGCGTCCTCGACGTCGACCTTCAGCAATTCCGTGGGCGTCGGCTCGTTCTCCCGGTGGCCGACGGCGCTTGAGATGCCTTTTTTGACTTCCTCGAACGACGGGATATCGAACTTGGCGAAGGTCAGCAGCATGACGAAGAACGCCATCAGCAACGTGATGGCATCGGCATACGTCAGCAGCCATTCCTCTTCTTCCTGATCTTCGCCTTGGGGGTTCTGGACGTTCGCTGCCATACGTAATCTTCCCGGCCGTTATCGGCGTTGGTTTCGGATCGTCACTTCCTCATCTTGTCGATGTTGAAGTGAATGGCGGGGTCCAAATAACTGTTCATCTTGTCTTGGATAAACCGGGGGCTTTTCCGGTCCGCCAGCAGCGCAAGGCCCTCGGCGACGAGGTAGTTGCGGAAACGGACGATTTGCTCGCGTTGCATGATTTTTGATGACGCGGGCATGTAAATCAACCGGGCGAATAAGATGCCGTAGAGGGTCGTCAACAAGGCGATAGCCAGTCCGTTGCCGAGCTGCTTCGGATCGCCGCCCATGTTGTCGAGCATGATGATCAGGCCGACCAGGGTGCCGATCATGCCGAAGGCGGGGGAGGACGAGGCCATGGCCTTGAGGATATGGACCTGGACCGTATTCCGGCCGTAGGTGGTTTCGATCGTGGTCGACAGAATGTCGCGGACCTCGTCGCCGGAATAGCCGCTGATGACCATTTCGATGCCGAAGCGCAGGAATTTGTCGCCCCGGATAGCCTTGCGCGATTCGGCCTCGAGGGCGGGAATCCCGTTTTTCTGAACCGTGTAGGCCCAGCGGATCACCCGCCCGACCTCGGCCTTCAGAATGCCGCGGCCGATCTTCGCCGAAATCATCATCTTGCCGATCAGCTTCATCGACAGGATGACGTAACGCGGTTCGTAGGAGATGAAGGCAGCCGACATGGTGCCGCCGAAGACCATGATAAAACTCGAAAGGCTAAGGAATATCAGATAGTTATCGGTGCTCATCACGATCGCGCCGATGAACAGTCCGAACGCCAGCGCCAGCGATAAGGGTGTCGTCATGCCGGCCATGAATGACCTCTTTCGTTACCGACTCGTCGCCAAAGTGGGGCCCAGGCGACAAAAGTCACGCACTGTTGTTGAGGGATGCCCCCTAGTTGTAGCCCCAAGCACCTTCTCTATACACCAAACATTGATAAATTATAACCACTTAGGAATTTTCGGAAAACTTCCCCTTCATGCCGGCTCAATGTCCGGTATTCCCCCTGTTTCGGCCGGCCGGTCTAGCGCTCCCGGAAAGCCTCGTGTTTGAGCTTCAAGACGGGCTTGATCAGATAATCCATAACGGATTTCGTGCCGGTATGCACGTCGACTTGCGCCTGCATGCCGGGCGAAATCGGGTATTCGCCTTCCTTCTTGCCGAGGTAGGTCTTTTCGGTTTCGACGACGAGCCGGAAGTACGGGTTGCCCTTGTCGTCGGTGCTCGAGTCGGGGGCCACCATCAGGACCTTGCCGTCCAGGCCGCCGTAGCGGGCAAAATCGTAGGCGGACAGCTTGACGGTGACGCGTTGGCCGGCTTCGACGAAGGCGCGGTCGATGGGGTTGAGGCGGGCGTTGACGACGAGCTTCTCGCCGGTCGGCACGATCTCCATGATCGGTTCGCCGGCTTTCACGACGCCGCCGATGGTGTGGTAGCGCATGTTTTTCACCACGCCGTGGATCGGACTTTTGATGGTCGCGCGTTGGCGCTGTTCGGTGGACTCGGTCAGGAGTTCACGAATGCGGCCGATCGCCTGTTCGGTTTTATTGGCTTCCTCTTGGGCCTCGCGGCGGAAGCGGACCCGCTCGTCCTCGACTTTGCCCCTGGCTTCGGCGACGGTGGCCCGGGCGCGCGGGATGGAGGCGTTAATGCTTTTCAATTCGCCGTCCAGTTTTTCCACTTCGGCTTCAAGCTGGAGATGTTCGAGCTTCGGAGTCAGGCCGCTCGCGAGCAGTTCCTTGGACATGCCGAGCCGCTGCTGACTGAGCTTCAGATTATTGGAAATCGATTGGCGCCGGGTCAGCAGTTCCTGGACTTCCAATTGTTTTTGTTCGACCTGGCTTTTCAGCAGTTTCAAGGTAGATAAATGCTGATTGATCCGGGCTTGGTATGCGTTCTGTTCGCCCCGAAGCAGATTGGGCCGGCGTTTGGCGATGTCTTCGGGGAATACCGGCTTTTTACCCGAGGCCTCGGCTTCGAACCGCGCCTTGGCGAGCAATTGACTATCCAAGCGAACGACGAGTTCGTCGCGGTTGGTGCCGCCGCTGCCGAGGTTCAACTGTACGAGTTTCGTCCCCGGGCTCACTTTGTCGCCATCGCGCACGAAGATGTTTTCGACGATGCCGCCCTCGAGGTGCTGGATCATCTTGACCTGTCCTTGCGGCACGACTTCACCCGTGGCGATCGCGACTTCATCGAGTTCGGCGAACGAGGACCAGGCGAGAAAAAGCGCGACCATGATCATGACGGGCCAAGCAAAGGCGCGCCAACTGGGTAGCGGATAGTAACGAAGCAGCTCGTCGAGCCGCGACATGCCTTCGCGCGGGCCCGCGTGATCGCTGACCAGGCTTTCGGCTGTTTCCGTTCCACTGCTGTCGGGACTCATTTTCCGGACCTCGTGTTAGCGTTCGGGTTGACCTGCGCCGCCGGGGCGTTGGCGGCAGGGGGGCGTTGCGGCGGCGGCGCGGGGCGGACTTGCGCCGCCGGTTTCGCCCCGTTTGGCGTTTGCGTATTTGGGGTGGCCGCCGGCGGCTTTCCAGGGGCTTGCGGCCCCGGTTTCGCCCCGGCGGCGCGGGGCGCGGCGGATCGAGTGGCCATCGCGGGTTGCGGGGTGCCGCCCGGACCGGCGGGCGCCGGCCTTTTTTGCGGCCCGACTTTTTGCGGCCCGACTTTTTGCGGACCGCCTGGGGGTATGGCTCTGGGACCGCCCGGTGGTATGGGCTTCGGGGCCGGTTTCGGCGTCGATTTTTGTTCCGATATTTGAGTCGGGGCCGATTGCGGTTTCGGTGCTGCCGGGCCGCCGGCATTCGCGGGCGTGGTTCCGCCCGGCGGCATCGGTTTCGGCCCACCCGGCGCGCCGGGCTTCGCGGCCTGTTCGCCCTCGGGCCGCCGCGGCGCCGCCGTGCCGAACAGCTTCGGCAGGATATCCTGGGCCGGGCCGGCGAGGGCGACCTTGCCGCGATCAAGCGCGACCAGATCGTTGCAGGCCGCGAGCAGGATCGGGCTATGGGTCACGATGAGTACCGTCCGGTCGCGGCCGATTTCAACGAGAGTGCGGCGCAGCTCCTGTTCGGCCTGACGGTCGAGGCTGCTCGACGGTTCGTCGAGAATGAGGACCGGCGGATCGCCGACCAGGGCGCGGGCGATGGCGATGCGCTGGCGTTGGCCGCCGGAAAGATTGGCGCCGGATTCGCCGATGTCGGTGGCATAACCGTCGGGCAGATCGATGACGAATTGGTGCACGCCCGCTTCCTGGGCCGCCTTGAGGACTTCGTCGTCGCTGGCGTCGGGCCGGCGCAGGACGATGTTGTCCCGAATCGTCCCGGTGAACAGGATGCTGTCCTGCGGCACGTAGCCCATCCAGCCGGCGAGTTCGGTGCGCGTGAACTGGCTGATGTCGGCGCCGTCGAGCAGCACCCGGCCTTTCGACGGCTGGTATAGTCCTTGAATGATTTTCAGCAACGTCGATTTGCCGCTACCGTTGCGCCCGACAAGCGCATGCACGCCGCCGGCCTTGATCGTGAGCGTGATATCGTTGATGACCGGTTTGCCGCCGGGGGCATAGGCGAACATCACGGTTTCGATCTCGATCTCGCCGTTGGGCCGCTCGAGCTTGATCGAGCTTTCCTCGCGTTCGCTCGCGGTGTTGAACATTGTGCCGAGTTTATCGACGGATTGTTTGAAGCCGGTGTAGGTCCGCCATTGCGAGACCAATTGATTCAACGGGCCCATGATGCGCCCGCTCAGCATGTTGGTCGCGATCAGGGCGCCCATGGTGAGCTTCTGATCGATGATGGCGAGCGCGCCGATGGTGGTGATCAGCAACGTCGTCACCAGCGACAGCGTCATGCCGAAGTTCGAGTAGCCGTCGGTGCGGCTACCCCGGTACAGCGCCCGTTCGATGTTCTCGGCATGGGCGCTCTCCCACATCGGGCGCATGGCGTTATCGAGCGCCAGGGCCTTGATGGTCGTGCGCCCGGCGATGATCTCGTTGACCAGGCTGTCGCGGGTCTGGCTCGATTGGCGTTCGTCCGCGCTGGCGGCCGCCATGACGTTCGCCGAACGCCAGGCGATGTACATGAAGCCCGGAATGATGATGAGCAGCACCCAGGCGACCGGCAGGGCGATGACGAAGATGAGGCCGAGGAAGAAGAACGCGAACGGCAGGTCGACGATCAGGATGGCCGAAGCGCCCGACAGGGTGTTGCGGATGGTATCGACATCGCGGAACAACGACGTCCAATAGGCTGCCGGCTGCGCTTCGAGCGCCTGCAGGGGCAGGGCCATGACCTTGTTGAACAGTTGCCGCCCGATGATGACGTCGACCCGCAAGGCGACCCGCTGGGTGATCCGGGAACGGGCCTGGCGCAGGATGTAGTCGAAGATC
>JAVJPD010000073.1:0-3904 GCA_040216475.1 Rhodospirillales bacterium | reverse complement strand
GGTACAGAACCCGGCTTACAGGCCATCTGGCAATTTACTTCGGTTTTAAGGGCACACGTCCTCGGTGAACCAATCGGTCGGCAACTCGTTACCGATTTTTTTGTTTTTGGCGTTGTGATAGACCGCGTACGCGATCGCGGCGAACTGCACGCCGAGACCGCGATAGTTTAAAAAGCACGTCACCTGATCGTCGTTCTCGCGGGTCTTGGCCCGGCCGGCGATCAGCTCGGCCAGCGTCGGGCTTTTCATGATCTCCTCGAGCTCGGGGATCATCGTCAGGTCTTCGCCCTGATCGGGCATGTCGACGCCCTTGGTCTTGGTGATATAGCCGTGGCTCATGTTGCCGCGCTCGTGCACGGCGACGACGTCGGCGGCGAGGATCGCGGATGGCTCGATCTCGGACGCGCCTTTGTCCTGGATCGAGGTGATGTGCATGCCGGGCTCGATCCAGTCCTTGAAGAATACCGTATCGAGTGCGTTGGTGGCGCAGATCGCGATGTCGGCGTTGCGGACCGTCTCGCGCGGATCGTCGAGCGGGATCATGCGAATGCCGGTCTTGCCCTGCAGCTCCTGGCAGAACGCCTCGCGCCGCGCCTTGGTCGGGCTGAAGACGCGGACTTCCTTGATGTTGCGCACGGCGGCGGCGGCAATCACGTGGCTGTGCGCCTGTTCGCCGGCGCCGATGAGCCCGACGATTTCGGCGTTCTCGCGCGCCATGCATTTGATGCCGAGCGCGGTGGTGGCGGCGACCCGGGTCAGCTGAATGATCCCGTCGGGCATGATCGCCAGCGGCTCGCCGGTATTGGCGGAGAACAGCAGCACCAGGCCGGTCCAGCGGTCGTTCGGGGCGAGCGGCGCCTTGACGCGCCGGCGGGTTCCGGACTGCGTCGGCCAGGTGAGGATGTCGGAGTTGATGCGGATCGCGCCGACGGCCAGGGATTCGACCACGCTACCCATCATCTTAAGCTGATAGAGCGCGCCCGGCACGTTGTTGCGCCCGACGTTGTCGGCGCGCGTGCCCGGGATGGCGTTGCCTTCGGCGATGTCCTTGTAGGCGGCTTCGAGAGCGGCGAGGCTCTCGGGCATGGTCAGCAGGGATTCGATTTCCTTGTTGGAAAGAAGGAGGGTCATGGTTGTGTTCTTCTTGTTTAGAGATCAGGGAAGGACGTCTTCGGTGAACCAGTCGGTCGGCAGGTCGGTGCCGAGCCCCATGGCGGTGGCCTTATGATAGAACGCCGCGCCGGCGGCGGCAAATTGTACGCCGAGGCCGCGGTAGTTCAAAAAACATGAAGTCTGTTTGTCGTCCGTGCGGCCCGGGATATTCTCCGCGACGACGTCGGCCAGCGACGGTGCATGCGCCCAATCCGTCGTGCCTTCTCGGCCGGCGGATTCGTTTTCATGATCGCGATTGCGCGCGCCGCCGACGGCCTTGAACTGCTCGCGGCCCATGTTGTCGGCATCGTGGATGACCAGCACGTCGGCGGCATCGATCGCGGCCGGTTCCAGCTCGCCGTCGCGGATCGTACCGACGTGTACGCCCGGTTCCAGCCATTTCTTGAAATACACGTGATCCATGGCGTTGGTGCAGCATTGCACGATATCGGCGCCTCGAATCGCGTCCTCGGCGGACGCGACCGGAATCATGGGCACCCCGGTTTTCTCCTGCATCTCCCGGCAGAATATCTCGCGCCGTGCTTTGGTCGGGCTGAACACGCGGATTTCTTTTAAGGGACGCACGCAGGCATGCGCCAGCACGTGCGCGCTCGCCTGCCAGCCGGCGCCGATCAGGCCGACGGTTTTGGAATTCTTGCGCGCGAGATACTTCGCCCCGAGCGCGCTCGTCGCCGCGACACGGGTTTTTTGCATCACGCCGTCCGGAAAGATCGCGAGCGGTTCGCCGGTGACGGTGGAGAACAGCAGCACCAGGCCGACCCAGCGTTCGTTCGGTGCGCGCGGCGCCTTCATGCGCCGGCGCACCCCCGAGACCGTCGGCCACATCATGATCTCGGATGTCAGGCGGAGCGCGGCGACCTGCAGGGTCGCGTCGGCGCCGTTCATGATCTTGAGCAGATACGAGGCTTCCTCGCCGTTCACGGGTTCCGTCGGCGTCATGATGTCCGAGCGCCGCCCCGTGAGGGCCCGGCCCGCGGCGATGTTCCGGTAGGTCGCCTCGAGGGCGGCGAGGCAGTCTTCCATGGAAAGCGCCTGCTCCACATCCGCGTTGGAGAACACCATGGTCATGTCGGGGGGCCTTTCGTTAGGTAAAAAGTAAACAAAAACAAGTATTAAGCGTGAAATTACGGCGTCGGCCCGGTTTCGGCAACCGCCGATTTTAAGTGCCGCAGGAGGGCCGTTCATGACCGATTTGTAAGGTTTTCACCATAAATCCGCCGCATTCGGGGACCTTTATCGCCTAAATCGGCAAAAACGGTCCATCGGCGAGGCCGAAAATCGCCCGCCGGCGAACTCCCCGGAAAGGCTCTAAATGCTTGCGCGGCAAGATTTTATTAACCCAAAAGCGACCATAGTGTCCCATTGACGCCCATAATTTCCCATGATATCCCAGGAAAACACATGGTGCGTTGAGACCGAATCCAGGCGGCCCAGGCGCGACGGGCGAGCCGTAACCGCTGGATTTGTAACGGTTTTTTGGGGGCTGCCATGCCGTTGCTGGTGGGCAAGTACGTCAACAGGATCGATAAGAAGGGCCGCGTGTCGGTCCCGAAACCCTTCCGCGAGTCCTTTCAAAACCAAGCGTTTTCAGGGTTTTACGCCTATCCCCATTTCAAGGTGCCGGCAATCGAGGCCTGCGGCGAGGACTTCATGGCCCGCCTGAGCGAAAGTCTGGAGGACCTGGATCTCTTTTCCGACGAACACGACGATCTCGCCGCCATCATTCTGGAAAACGCCTTTCCGCTGCCCTTCGACCCCGAGGGCCGGGTCGTTCTGCCCAAGGATCTCCGCGATCACGCCGGTATTTCGGGCGACGTGGCCTTCGTCGGCCGCGGCACCCGGCTGCAGCTGTGGGAACCGAAAGCCTACGAAGCCAACCGGACCCACGCCTTCGAACGCGCCCGCGCCCGGGGCGCGACCCTGCGCCTGCGCCGCCATCCCGGCGCATCGTCCAACGCTCAAGAGGAGAGCTGATCCGATGACGGCACTCGGTCATCAGCCGGTGATGCTCGACGAGGTGCTGTCCGCGCTTTCCCCCAAAGACGGCGGCATCTACGTGGACGGCACTTTCGGCGCCGGCGGCTATAGCCGCGCGGTGCTCGATGCGGCGGACTGCACCGTCTACGGTATCGACCGCGATCCCGACGTCGCGGTTCGCGCCGCAACCGTGGCGCGGGATTACACCGGCCGTCTGCACGTATTGAGCGGCCGTTTCGGCGACATGGACGCGCTCCTCGCCGATCACGGCGTGACGTCGGTCAGCGGCGTCGCGCTCGATCTCGGCGTTTCCTCCATGCAGATCGACGAAGCCGAACGCGGTTTCTCCTTCCGCGCCGACGGTCCGCTGGACATGCGCATGGAAAAGGCCGGCCCGACGGCGGCCGACATCGTCAACCGAACGCCCGAAAAGGAGTTGGCGGATATTCTCTACATCTACGGCGAGGAACGCGCGTCGCGCCGGATCGCGCGCGCCATCATCGACGCGCGCCGCGATTCCCCCATCACGCGCACGCTTCGCCTCGCCGATGTGGTGCGTGCAGTGCTGCCGCGCGCCCGCGACGGCATCGATCCGGCGACGCGCACGTTTCAGGCGCTGCGGATTTACGTCAACGACGAACTCGGCGAGATCGACCGCGGCCTGCGCTCGGCGCAAACGATTCTCGAACCCGGCGGCCGTCTGGTCGGCGTGTCGTTTCATTCCCTGGAAGACCGCAAGGTCAAGGAATTCATG
>JAVJPD010000072.1:0-4122 GCA_040216475.1 Rhodospirillales bacterium | reverse complement strand
CCGGCCGGGCAGTAGCGCTGTTCCGGCCCGGCGTATTCCTCGAGGTTGACCGAGACGGGAATCGACGAATCCTTGAGGGTCAGATGAACCGGCTGGTTCTCCTCGTGATTGGTGTTGGAGATGTAAACCGAGGACAGCTTGTCGAAACTCACTTTGCCGTCGGGCTTGGGGTACTCGATCTTCCGGCATTCGGCGGCTTTCTTGAGCGAGCCGTGATCGGCGCGGTGATGGAACGTCCACGGCGCGCGTCCCCGGAACAGGTAGGTGTCGACGGCGGAATAGGCGATGCCGGCGAACAGACCCTTGTGGAAGGACGGCCGGATGTTACGCACCCGGTAGAGCTGATCCCATACCCAGGATTGCTTGAGCATTTCCGGATAGGCCTCGATGGTGTTTAGCCCCGATGACAAGGCGTCGCCGATCGCCTCGGCGGCGAGCATGGCCGACTTCATCGCGGTGTGCGAGCCCTTGACCTTGGGCACGTTCATGAAACCGGCGGAACAGCCGATCAGCGCGCCGCCGGGGAAGATCAGTTTCGGGATCGATTGAAAGCCGCCTTCGTTGAGCGCGCGCGCGCCGTAGGCGATCCGGCGGCCGCCTTCGAAGATCGGGCGGATCGCCGGATGGGTCTTGAAGCGCTGCATCTCGTCGAACGGGCTGAGATACGGGTTTTCGTAATCGAGGCCGATGACGAAGCCGACGGCGACCTGGTTGTCCTCCAGGTGGTACAGGAACGAGCCGCCGTAGGTTTTCTTATCCATCGGCCAGCCGACCGTGTGCGTAATCAGCCCGGGCTTGTGTTGCGCCGTATCGACCTCCCATAATTCCTTGATCCCGATGCCGTAGGTTTGCGGATCGGCGCCCTCGCGCAAATCGAATTTCTCCATCAGGGTTTTGCTGAGCGAGCCCCGGCAGCCTTCGGCGAACAGGGTGAACTTGGCGTGCAGTTCGATGCCGGCGACGAAGTTCTCCGTCGGCTGGCCGTCCCGGCCGACGCCCATGTCGCCGGTGGCGACGCCCTTGACCGAGCCGTCTTCGTTGTAGAGCACTTCGGCGGCGGCGAAGCCGGGATAGATCTCGGCGCCGAGTTCCTCGGCCTGGCCGCCGAGCCAGCGGGTCAGGTTGCCGAGGCTGGCGATATAGTTGCCCTCGTTGTGCATCTGCGGCGGCGTCGGCAGGCGGAATGCGCTTTTTTCGGTCAGGAACAGGAAGCGGTCTTCCTTCGCCGGCGTGTTGAGGGGCGCGCCTTTCTCTTTCCAATCGGGAATCAGTTCGTTCAGGGAAATCGGATCGATCACCGCGCCCGAGAGAATATGCGCGCCGACTTCGCTGCCCTTTTCGACGACACAGACGCTGATGTCGCGTTCTTTTTCCGCGGCGAGCTGACGCAGGCGAATCGCCGCCGACAGCCCGGCCGGGCCGGCGCCGACGATGACGACGTCGAATTCCATTGCTTCCCGTGCTTCCCGTTCCATAACGTTCCCCGAATAGTTTTTTCGAATAATCCACAGGTTTTCCGGTTGCCCGGCGTTATAGCACGGGCCATCCGGCGCCGCAGCACTATCTCCGGCAAATTTTTAGGCGCTGTCCCGGTCCGGCGGTATCGTGACATTCCCGGCGGACATGGTAGAGTTACGCCATGCCGAATGCACACGCGCCGTTAACGCCGCAGGCCCTGATGGCTTGGTACCTTGAGGCCGGAGTCGACGAAACCATCGGTGAGGCGCCGGTCAATCGCTATGCCGCCCGAGCCGCCGAAAAGCCCGCATCCGCCCAACCGGCCACGGTGTCGACCGCGTCGATGACGGATCGCCCGCAAGCCCCCCTGACGCCTCCCTTGGAACCGGCCGCGGAAAAATCCTTGCAACCGGCTTTGCCATCGAAGCCATCGAGCGCGACCGCTCCCGGAAACAGCGTGCCGCCCGCGGGCGACCGGGCGGTGCAAAACGCCTATGCTTTGGCCGAAGCGTCGCAAACCGTCGACGAGCTGCGCGCGGCGCTCGAAACCTTCGAGGGATGTGCACTACAGAAGACGGCGACCAATTTGGTCTTCACCGACGGCAGTGCGGAAGGCCAGGTGATCTTCGTCGGCGAAGCGCCGGGCGCGGAGGAAGACCGTCAGGGCGTTCCCTTCGTCGGACCGAGCGGCAAGCTGATGGACCGCATGCTCGCCTCGATCGGATTGGATCGGTCCCAGGTGTTGATCACCAATACGATCTTCTGGCGCCCGCCGGGCAACCGTAGCCCGACGAGCCAGGAGATCGCGATTTGCATGCCGTTTCTCGAACGCTTGATCGAATTGGTCGATCCGAAGGTGCTGGTTGCCGTCGGCGGCCCGGCCGCGCAGGCGCTGCTGGCGCAATCGCAAGGGATCACCAAACTTCGGGGCCGCTGGTTCAGCTACGAAACGTCGCGCATGGTGCGCCCGATTCCGGCGATGGCGATGTTTCATCCGGCCTATCTGCTGCGTTCGCCGGCGCAAAAGCGCGACGTTTGGCGCGATATGCTGGCGCTTCGCCAAAAGCTCGACGAAGAGGCCTGAGGCGGATCTTAAACATTCGGAAAGCCTTTGGATTTCATACTGCCTCTAAATCTTGGGGTTTTCTTGAAAAAACCCGCAAAACGTGGGAAAAACGGCCTTACGTTACGATTGTCCGCCTCAGTCGGATGATTTATACAGGCCTCGGCTCGAAGGGAATTTTCAGATTTTTTTGAACATGGTTCGGACCCCCACCGGTTTAGCCGTCGTCCTGTGTCTTTTTTCCTGGGCCCTGATCGCGGGGCCCATGAGCGCGTGCGTCGCTTTAGCCGGCGATGAGACGGCGAATGAAGCGGCGGATGAGGCGTCTAAAGAGACTGCCGATAAAAATGCGCGCCCGCCGTCAACCGTCCGAGTCGCGGTGCTCGATCCGGCCGAGTCCCGCACCGGAATCGAGATTCCCAGAATTTTGAGCGCCGCCGACGCCGAACGGTACGGGCAAATCTTCGCGGTTCAGGAATCCGGCGATTGGCAAACCGCCGATAAATTGATTGCCAAGCTCGAGAACAAAACTCTCATGGGCCACGTACTGGCGCAGCGCTATCTGCATCCGACCAAATACCGCACCAAATACGCCGAGTTGAAAGCATGGCTCGACCGGTATGCCGATCATCCGCACGCGTGGCGGCTTTATAAACTCGCGCTGCACCGCAAGCCGAAGAACTGGCGCGCGCCGAAGAAGCCCGAGACGGCGTCGCTTTACGGCGAGAGCGCGGGCAGCGGACTCGCGATTCCCAGCCGTAAACTGAGCGGCGCGCAGCGCAAGAAGGCCTCGAAGCTCAAGCGGCAGCTTCGCTGGTGGCTGCGCAAGGGCTGGACCAAGGCGGTCAAGCGGGCGCTCGAGGATAAAAGCACGCAGAAATTGTTGAGCGCCGCGGAATTCGACCGGGAGCAAGCCCGTTTGGGCGCGGCGTATTTCGTAAACAACCGCGACGATTGGGCCTACGCCTGGGCGGCGCGCGCGGCCAAACGGTCGGGTAAGTACCTGCCGGAAGCCCATTGGACGGCTGGCCTGTCGGCGTGGCGCACCGATCGTTACGACATCGCGGCGTCGCATTTCGAGGCGGTCGCCGACGCCGGGCATTCGTCGTCGTGGATGTTGACGGCGGCGGCGTTCTGGGCGGCGCGTACCAATCTGGTCAACCGCAAGCCCGAAAAAGTCACCAAGTATCTCAAGATCGCGGCGGCGCATCCGCGGACGTTCTACGGGCTTTTGGCGCGGCGCATCCTCGGTGATGCCATCGCCTACGATTGGGCGGAGCCGGCATTGGAAACGTCGGCCATGAAGGCGCTTGCGACATCGCGGTCCGGCCGCCGCGCGCTGGCGCTGGTCGAGGCCGAGGAACATCCCCGCGCGGAGCGCGAGTTGCGCTATCTCGCCGCCCGCGCCGACGGCAAACTGGCGCAAGGCATTCTCGCGTTCGCCAGCCGCATGGCGATGCCCGCGCTCGCCGTGCGGCTCGAGCGGATTCTGTTTCCGGCGGGGGGCGGCTTCGACGGCGCGGCCTATCCGATTCCGCCGTGGGAGCCGAAGGAGGGTTTTCGCGTGGACCGGGCGCTGATCTACGCGCTGATCCGACAGG
>JAVJPD010000071.1:0-4178 GCA_040216475.1 Rhodospirillales bacterium | reverse complement strand
GACCATTCGCTCATGAACGGATCGCGGCACATCAGGCAATTGCGCACCTTCTTCTCGCTCTTGCGTGAAGAAGACGGTTTCTTGTGCTTGTCGGCTTTGGGAGTCCCCGCCTTGGTCATGATAATCAATCCACCCTTCGGGTTTTTTCCGTGGTTTTTCCGTGGTTTTTCGCTGCGCCGGTTGTTTGTGATGTATTCGGGGCCTGCCGTGGCGTTGGAGACGACAAACGCACTTTCCGCACGGCATCGAAACGCCCGCGGTATCGCGAGAAGGAGGGGATTAGAAGTTACAGGACCGTGTCCTGAACAGTTCCTGGATTATTCAACGATAACCAGGTTTTCGGCGCAAGACCGTCCATCCCGTCCAGGGGAAAGCTCGAACTGTACTTTTTGACCTTCGGCTAGTTTCGTCAGTCCCGCACGTTCCACGGCAGAAATATGAACGAACGCATCGCTGCCGCCGTCTTCCGGTTCGATGAAACCGTAACCCTTAGTGGTGTTAAACCATTTCACGGTGCCTGTCGGCATAGTATCTCCTTCCTTGATCGTCGTCGCGCATGTCCGGTTCGGGGCCGGTCACGTTTTGTCTTGGCATCGCATGGCTGGGGGGTAACAAAGGCTAGACGCTCGTCGTATCACGTATCGTCGTATCCAGGTACACCGCACAAATGCGGACCAAGGTGGTCAACTATAGGTGATCCGGGACAGGGGCGCATTAATTATTTGGTTCTAATCAGGGAGTTAGGTAGATGTGGTTGCGCTATAAGGACTTATTGAGCGTTTCCGCGCCGCAACAGGGAGGGTCCGATGTCCCCAAATCCAGCTAAACAGATGCGTTCGCTACTCGAAAAGCCCGGTGTCGTGCTCGGCCCCGGCGCGACCGATCCGTTCACCGCCCGCCTGGTGAAGGAGGCCGGCTTCGATATGGTCTACATGGGCGGCAACGCCACCACCGCCGTGCGTCTCGGCACGCCCGACGTCGGCCTGCTCACCGTCGCCGAAATGGCCGATCAGGCGGCGCGGATCGCCGATGCCGCCGAGCTGCCCGTGGTGGTCGACGGCGACAACGGCTACGGCAACGCCATGAACGTGCGCCGCGCGGTCCAGCTGTACGAGCGCGCCGGGGTCGCCGGCACCCATTTCGAGGATCAGGCCTCGCCGAAGAAGTGCGGCCACTTCGCCGGCAAGGTGCTGGTGAGCAAGGAAGAAATGGCGGGTAAGATCAAGGCCGCCGTCGATGCCCGGACCAATCCGGACCTCCTGGTCATCGCGCGCACCGACGCGGTCTCGGTGGACGGCTTCGAGGCCGCGCTGGAGCGCCTGGCGGCCTACAGGGAGGCGGGCGCCGACATGCTGATGCTGCCGCCGCCGATCACGCTCGCGCAGATCGAGCAGGCGAAAAGCCTGGGGCTGCCCCAGGTGGCGGTGCTCGACAGCAGCGGGAAGACCCCGGTGGTGCCGCTGGCGGAACTGGAGGCGGCCGGCGTGAAGATGGCGATCTTCCCGACCGCCGTCATCATGGCGCTCATTCCGGCGGTGCGGAACCTCTACGCCGCCATCAGGCGCGACGGCAACCTTTCGGGCGTACTCGATACCCTCGCGCCCTACGGCGATTACAACGACATCCTCGGCCTGCCGGCGGTGCAGGAGCTGGAACAGCGTTACGCCCGGAAATAAGGCTGTATTGCATTTCCAACCTCACCCTTCGACAAGCTCAGGGTGAGGTTAAGGAATATTGTTGGGAATGCCTCATCCTGAGCCTGTCGAAGGATAGGCATTCCGTTACTCGCCGCCGAGATCGCCGTACATGATCTCGCGCAGGAACCACACTTCCGTCGACTTGGGCAGGTCCTTGCGGGCGAGCAGGATGTTCGTGGTCTTGAGGAATTTGACCGGGTAGGCGCCCTTGAGCGATTGCGCGAATACCGAGCCCTCGGCGACGCCGAAAAAGTGCATCGGGATGACGACCTTGGGCCGGACCTTCCGGATCACCTGGGCGGCTTCCGCGAGGCTCATGGTATAGGTGCCGTCGATCGGCAGGAACAGAACGTCGATCCGCCCGACGTTGAGGGTCTGGTTGTCCGTCAGCACGTGATGCAGGTGGCCGACGTGGGCGAGGCACAATTGCCCGGCCTCGATGATGAAGATCGAGTTCAGATTGACTTTACGTCCGTCCCATTCGGTGAAGTTGGTCGGCACGTTGTGAATGCGCATGTCCTTCACGCGAACGTCGTGGCGCGCGATGCCGCCCTCGGGGTCCCAGCCGCGAAGAATGAGTTTGATGTTGGGGTCGGGGAAATCCGTGTAGTGGGTTTCGTGCGAATTGTTCATGGTCACGATATCGGGCAGGAAGCCCGGCCGGACGTAGCCGTTGAAGTCGGTCGCGATCGAAACCCCCTCGGGGCTTTCGATCAGCATGGTCGAATGGCCGATGAAGGTGACGCGCACGTGGTGTTTCGGCACGGGCCGGGGCAACGCCGAGGCGAGGCGGAAATACGGATGCGGGGTTTTTTGCACGAGCCCGAGGGCACAGGCGCGGCTTTCCGGCATTTGTGCGTTCGCGGTCGCGGCGAGGCCGGACAGGCAAAGCATGGCGAGGAACCCGATGACGAGGCGGCGGATCATGAAGCCTGCCCTTTCGAACGCGGCGGCGGTTAAAAAAATAAATCCTAATGGGTCCGGCGGAGCGGCGCCATCGGCATCGCCGAAGCCGTTTTTATACTTTTGATTCAATGAATTAGAGGGAGAGAGCCGGACCCCGCCCGATTCACCGATTGTTAAGGAAGCGCGGCCATACTCGGGCCGTGGGAAGAGGTTGCCTTTGGCCGATCAAAGGCATGTGGGGTCGTGATGGATTTATCCAAAATCACTCTCTTTGCGCTTTCGAAGAAGCGCATGGATTGGCTCAATCAGCGCCAGGAAGTCCTGTCGCAGAACATCGCCAACGCGGATTCGCCGGGCTACCGGCCGCAGGACTTGAAGAAATTCAAGTTCAAGGAGCTGATCCGCCGCGAAAGCATGCAGCTCAACATGGACGTCGGCAATTCGAAGCACTTGGGCGGTCGCCGCAAGCGCATCAAGGATTTCGCCGCCGAAAAAGAGCGTAAACCCTACGAAACCATGCCCGCCGGTAACGCGGTCGTGCTCGAAGAGCAGATGCACAAAGTCAACGAGACCAGTGCCAAGCACAAGATCACGACCGAGCTTTACAAGAAACATCTGGGAATGTTCCGCACGGCGCTCGGCCGCCCGTAGGACATCCCGCGTAGGGGGTAACCGCGATGAGCGATTTGTTGAAAACCATGGCGATTTCGGCCGCGGGCATGAAAGTTCAAGGCGCGCGCCTGCGGGTCATTTCCGAAAACATCGCCAACGCCGATTCGTTGCCGCAGTCGCCGAACGGCACGCCGTACCGGCGCAAGGTCGTCATCTTCAAGAACGAGCTGGATAAACGGATCGGGCTGGACACGGTGCGGGTCGACAAGATCCGCCCCGATATGTCGGCCTTCGGCAAGAAGTACGATCCGACGCACCCGGCCGCCGACGCCGACGGCTACGTGCAGACGCCGAACGTGAAGTCCCTGGTCGAAATGATGGATATGCGCGAAGCGCAGCGCTCGTACGAAGCCAACGTGACGGCGATCCGGGCGTCCAAGGGCATGCTCGAAGCGGCGATCGAAATCTTACGCTAACCGACCGAAACGCGACGCTCGTGGGGGAGTGACTTATGGCTGAATCGACTATCGCAGCGACAAAGGCGGCGCAAGCCTATCAAAACGCCGTTAGGACCGGGAAGACGGCTGGGGGCTTCGGCGGCAACGACGAACGCACCGCCGCCGGCGCGGACAGCGGCTTCGGCGATCTCGTCAAGAACGCGCTGATGCAGGCCAAGGAGATCGGCAAGCGGGGCGAGGAACAATCCTTGAAGGGCATGACCGACCGGACCGATCTCAGCAAGGTCGTGACCGCGGTCGCCGAGGCCGAGCTGACGCTGCAAACCGTGGTGTCGATGCGCGACAAGGTGATCGACGCCTACAAGGAAATTCTGCGCATGCCCATGTAACGGGCGGTTCTGGGTTACGTAAAGGAAACGCGCATGAACGAACTCGCCGTTCTCGAAGTCGGCCGCGACGCGCTCTGGACGATCATCATCACGTCGGGGCCGGTCATGCTGGCGGG